>NZ_JBDFLW010000006.1:0-61039 GCF_047237905.1 Microbacterium jepli
TTCAGCAGCTGCTGAATCGTCTCCTCCGGGATCGTCTTGCTGCCGTCGAAGTAGCGGCTGAGGTGCTTGTTCATGATCTTGTCGAGATCCATGGTGTTGTGCCTTCCGTGAGATGTGGTCGTAGGTGGGAGTCGGATGCGTCAGGAGGCGCGGGTGAGCAGCTCGCCCACGCGGTCGAAGCCGATGCCGGCGGTCGCCGACGCGATGTCGCCGGCTCTGAGGGCGCGGGCGGCCTGCTCGAGGGCGGTCATGGCGTTGGTGTACAGCGCGGGTCCGAGACTGATGCGCTTGACCCCGGCCGCCTGCAGCTCCGCGACGGTCAGCACCTGATCCGCCGGCGAGATGAGCACGTTGACCGGAGTCGGCGCGACGGCCGCGACGATCGCCTCGAGGGAGGCGAGATCCGGTGGAAACGGGGCGTAGACCACGTCGGCACCGACCTCGGCGAACGCGGTGAGGCGTCGGATGGTGTCGTCGAGGTCAGGGCGGCCCTGGAGATAGTTGTCGGTGCGGGCGGTGACGACGATGCGTCGCTTCGCCGCATTCACAGCGCTGCGGACGCGCTCGACGGCCTGGTCGAAGTCACGGATCGGGGCATCCGGATTCCCCGTCGTGTCTTCGATGCCGATGCCGGCCAGACCGTACGCCACGGCTCGGTCGACGGTCGCGGCGACGTCTTCGGCGGTGAGGCCGTAGCCGTCCTCGAAATCGCCGTTGACCGGCAGCCCCGTCACCTGGCCGAGCAGGCGGGCATGGTCCAGGTGCTCGTCGCGCGAGACCGCGTGGCGACCGTCCTGCCGCCCGAGCGCGGCGGCCAGCGCCGCTGACGACGTGCCGATCGCCTCGAAGCCCGCGTCGGCCAGGATCAGTGCGGAGACGGCGTCCCACGCGTTCGGCAGGACGAGCCCGCCCTCGCGGATGTGCAACGCCATGAACTTCTCGTAGAGCTCAGAACCGGGCATGGGAGTTCCTTCCGAAGCGCTCGCGGGGTGCCGGCTGATCACGCCGCGGCTGCCGTCGAAGCAGCCGAGGGGATGTCGACGGTGGTCTGGTTGACGTTGTTGATGTAGTTCGTCATCAGCGCGCGCACTGCCAGCGTGACGATCCCGAGGATCTGCGGATCGGTGTAGCCGGCGCCGCGGACCGCGGCCAGGTCGGCGTCGCTCACGTGCCCTCGCGTCTCGATGATGCGGTGCGTGAAGCGTGCGACCGCCGCCCGCTTCGGGTCCACCGAGCTTCCGGCGCGCGCCAGCTCGATGTCCTCGATCGACATCCCGCCCTGAAGGGACCCGGCCGTGTGCAGTGCCAGGCAGTAGTCGCAGCCGTCGGCCTCCGATACGGCGAGCGCGATCGTGTGCCGGGTCTTCGCATCGAGCAGCCGGTTGGCCTTCGTCTGCAATGTCATGACGATGTCGAGCACAGCCGGGTTCGACGCCAGGGTGGCGAACATGTTCGGGACGAACCCGAACCGGCCGGCCACCTCATCGAGTGCGCGGTTCGTCTCTTCGGGAAGCTCGGCGGTGGGGGAAACGTTCAGACGCGACATGAGCGATCGACTCCAGTCCTGGGTGGTCGGTGTCCGACCTCGGTGATTTTTGGGCTGCTTAGCCCACTTGGTTGATGAAACACCAGAATGGAATGGGTTGTCAAGCCCATTTTTGATATGATCGGAATCATGAAGTCCACGACGGCAGCGCCGGAGCCTCAGCAGCTCACCGAGAAGGGTCAGGCGACTCGTGCGCGGATCCTCGAGCACACGGCCGAACTGATCTACCGCAACGGCGTCCATTCGACCAACAACGAACAGGTCCGGCGCGCCGCCGGCGTCAGCGGGTCGCAGCTCAACCACTACTTCCCCACCAAGGAGAGCCTCGTGCTCGCGGTGATCGCGTGGCAGGCCGACAACGTGCTCGCGCTGCACCGGAGCGGGGAGTTCGATCACTTCGAAGACCTCGAGGGATTCCGGAAGTGGGCCGCCTTCTATGTTGGATACGAACGCGCGTTCCACGAAGGATGCACCCTCGGCTCGCTCGCCAGCGAGATCATCAAGACCGACCTCGACGTCCATGACGAGCTCGCGCGCGCGTTCAGCCAGTGGAGGGAGATCTTCCAGGATGCGTTGGCGGATCTGCAGCGTCGCGGCCGACTGAGCGCCGAGGCCGATCCCCGGCAGCTTGCGAACCTGCTCTTGGCCGCCTTCCAGGGCGGGATGATCCTCGCCCAGATCGCTCAGGAGATCTCCCCGCTCGAAGACGCACTGCAGGCGGCGCTGGACCACGTGGAGTCCCTTTCGGTCTAGCGGACGCGCTTCAGGACGCGCCGCGCCGAGCGACGACACCGGGGCGCTTGGCATCGATGACGTCCGCATAGCCGGGGTTCTCGTCGACGAACGCGGCGTCGACCGGACACAAGTTCGTCACCGACCCGCGCTGGCGCGTCACATGACCCGGGAGTCGGAGCATGAAAGCTCGTAGTCCTGGTGTGGTCGGCAGCACCGGCAGCTCGCCAAAACCATCGATCTCGGATCTGATCGCTCGACCCCTGAAACTTGAAACGCGATCGAGTCGGGGAGAAACGCGCTAATGTCCGTTCTCTTTTGAGTCGGAATCTCGTGCCGCTGATTCACCGCGATCGAGGTTCCTCAGCTCCGCAAGGTCGTCGTGAGTGAGGTTGAAATCGAAGATCTGTGCGTTCTCCCGCAGCTGTCTGGGGTCGTCCGCGCGCGGAATCGGGACGATGTTGTGCTGCACATGCCACCGCAACAACACCTGCGCGGGGGTGCGACCGACCCGGTCTGCGATGTCTACCACGACGGGATCTGTGAGCAAGGGGCCTCCGCGCCCGAGCGGACTCCAGGCCTCGGTCACGATGCCCCACCGCTTGTGCAGATCACGGATATCGTCGCGCGCCAGGTCGGCACTCAGTTGGATCTGGTTGACGTCGGGCACGCGTCCGGTAGCGGCGACGATCCGTTCCAGAGGTGGTCGTTTGAAGTTTGAGACGCCGATTGCTCCGACCCGCCCCTGCTCGACGAGTCTTACAAGACCCCGCCACGCCGCAACATAGGTGTCGAGCCAAGGCACTGGCCAGTGAATGAGGAATAGATCGAGGTAGTCGAGCCCGGTCCGTCGGAGGCTCTCGTCATAGGCGCGCTGGACACCATCTACGCTGTGATCCTCCTTGTTGAACTTGCTGGTGACGAAGATCTCCTCGCGAGCGATCCCGCTCTCTCGGATCGCCGCGCCAACCGGTTCCTCGTTGAGGTACTTGTGAGACGTGTCGATCAGTCGATAGCCGATGTCGAGCGCCAGCGCGACCATCTCGTGCACCGCGTCGCCCTCGAGCGGCCACGTGCCGAGACCCAGACGCGGAATCGAGTGTCCGTGGAGGAGGGGGATCGGGGCGGGGTTCACCGGAGCACCCCCGTGATTAGCCCAACGCCTCGCTCAACCGCATCGAGGCGTCCTTGAGTGCTCGCCCGAAGGTCGCGACCTTCGAGACCGGAAGACGATGGACTGGGGCAGCGAGGTTGATGGCGAGATTGATGCCCGCTGAGTTCGCGACCGAGACTGCGACCGACGCCACACCGTCCTCGCTCTCCTCGCGGTTCGTCGAGTAGCCCTGGCGCCGAACGGCTTCGAGTTCCTTCTCGAGGTCCGCAAGGGACTGAACGGTATGCGAGGTCACCGCGGGGAGCGAGTCCGTTGGAAACAAGCGCCCGAGCTGTTCTGCCGGCAGGCTGGCAAGCATCGCCTTGCCGGTCGAGGTCGCGTACGCCGGGATCTCCCGTCCAAGGCGTGAGGCGACGCGGACTGCCGCCGCCGGCTCGGACGCCGCGATGAAGCGGACGTTCGCGCCTTCGAGGATGCCGAGATGGCTCGTCTCGCCCATCGAGGAACTGAGATCCTCGAGGATCGGCTGCGCCAGGCGCGGAAGATCCATGCGCCGGAAAATCGAGAAGGCCACGCTCGTGAGTGTCGGACCCGGACCGTAGGTCTTCGTGCGCGGATCCTGACGGGCAAATCCGCGCCAGATGAGCATTGCGAGGATGCGGTGCGCCGTCGAAGACGCCACCCCGAGTTCGGCGCTGACGTCGGTCAGCCTTACCTCCTCCGTACGCTCGCCAAGAAGGAGGAGCAACCGCAGTGCGTTGTCCACTGACTCGATCGGGTATTGGGGCGCTACACCGTCGCCGGGCGATTTCTGCACAACAGAAATCGTATCCTCTTGTGGTCACGGGGACCATCCTCAGACCGCGGGCGTGACCGACCGCGCGCCGTCGCCGCTCAGGCGCGCCGCGACCTCGGCTCGATCGGTTCTCGTAGCCACCGCTCGCCGCGTGTTAACGAGCGCCCGCGGCCAGTTGACGACGAGCGCGCCGGTCAGCGAGTCGCCACTCTCCGAGTAGAGCACGGCGAAGCGCTGGTCCTCCTCGGACCCGATGATGACGATGTCGTCGGCGCCGGTGCGCCCGACCACCTGGATCTTCCAGTCGTACTGGTCGCTCCAGACATACTCGGTCGTGTCGTAGTCCTCGCAATCATCAGGGTGGACGATGTTGTGTGCGACGACGCGAGCCTGATCAACGGCATTGGTCCAATGTTCGAGGCGCAGCGAGACGTTGCGCGACGCACTCGCCCAACGTGCGATATCGCCGACGGCAAAGATCTCAGGATGCCCGATGGCCCGCAGCCCAGAGTCGCAGATCACCCCGTTGTCGAGTTCGATGCCGGAACCCTCGAGCCACTCCGTGTTGACCACAGCTCCGATACCGACGAGAGCTGCATCGGCCTCGATGATCTCGCCGCCATCGAGCACCACGCGCACCCCGTCTGCCGTCTGTTCGACGCCTTCGACTGTCCTTCCGAAGTACTCCTCGACGCCCTCATGCGCATACTTGCGGCTGAAGATCTGGCCGACCTCGGCATTGAGCACCCGCGACATCGGCGCCGGGAACGGGTCAACCATGCTGACCCGCACGCCCGCCGTGATCGCGGTCGCGGCAGCCTCACCCCCGATGAAGCCTGCGCCGATGACCACAAGGTGCCTCGCTGTGGCCAGCTCATCCCGCAAGCGCTCGGCATCGCCGCTGGTACGCAGCAAGTGAATATGCTCACCTTCACCCCACGGAGAGCGACGGGCGCGTGACCCGGTGGCGATCACGAGTGTGTCGTATGAGACAGCTGCACCGTCCGCGAGCGTCACAACCTGGCCTTCGAGGTCGACGGATGCCGCGGGCGTGCCGAAGATCGAGATGGCTCCGATCCCCCGCGTCTCGTGCTCGGAAAGAAGTTCGATCTCGTGTCGCGCCGTCTCACCGGTGAGGTACTTCTTCGAGAGCGGAGGTTTGTCGTAGGTGGGATGGCGCTCCTGGTCAATCAGGACGATCTCGCCCTCGAACCCCTCGCTTCGAAGAGCTTGGGCGGTCTTGAGCCCACCAACAGAGGCGCCGACGATGACGACCCGCGACACGTCAGTCCTCCACAACCAAGGCGGAGACGGGGCAGCTGCGCGCCGCCTCCTCTACTCGCTTGCGCTCACTGTCGGGCAGGTCCTCGCGCAGAACGATCACCAGGGCGTCGTCATCGAGGTCGAAGTAGTCGCCCGCGGCGACAACGCAATTGGCGTAGCCCTGACAGGCGCTGCGGTCTGCGATGATCCGTGCCATCGGTCTCTCCTTTCTACTGCGGTCGCATTTCGGGGAACATCGGCTGGTCAGGCCGCGCGATCATCTCGGAGAACGTC
Source organism: Microbacterium jepli (assembly GCF_047237905.1). NCBI lineage: Bacteria > Bacillati > Actinomycetota > Actinomycetes > Micrococcales > Microbacteriaceae > Microbacterium > Microbacterium jepli. Next base: position 5,746 of record NZ_JBDFLW010000006.1, read on the forward strand.
TGCGTGGTCTGCCAGGTCAGGGCCTCGAGCTCCATGGGATCGATCGCGATCCACTGGCCAGTTTTCGGGGCGTCGATCAGAAGCCTCGTGCCGTTGTGAGTTTCCACACGGCGCACTTCGATCTCCGAAAACTCGTTGGCGATGACGAGCGGCTCCCCGACGGTGCGGGCGACAAGACGCTCGCGCTCCGCAGCCGCAGCCGCCGCGGCATCACGATCGACGTCGGCACCCTCCCAGTCGAGGCCGCTCACAGGAAGATCGCCAGGTTCTGGATGCGGAGCACCGACTCGTCCACCATGATCACCCGACGTGCCAGCTGCAGGTCGTCACCGACGCGACGCAATACATCCTCGCGGTGAGCGGAGATGATTGACGGCTCGTTGACGTCTCCCCGGCTGCGGAACAGCAGGACGGCGGAGTCGACGATGAGCTCGTCCTCGACCGAGGACAGGAACACGCGCACGTTCGTCACGTAATGACGCAGGCGTGAGGGAGGGTCCTCCGTCCAAGCGTGTTCAGTCAGGAATCGCGCGACCCGGCGGCTGAGCGAGTACTTATTCTCGTCCCAGTGCGACATCCCCCTCGCCGTCGTGAAGGAAGACCCGAGAGCCGTCGTCTGACGCACCGGCATGATGTAGTGAATATCCTCTGTAAGCGTCTCAAGCCAGTGCTCGTACCGTTGCTCGTCGAGGGTGTAAGCCTCTTCAATCAACCAACGATGCGCCTCGAGATGCAGTTCGTCGGAGAACAATAGGGACCGCCCGACTCGATCGGCGCGCGTGGCGTGGGCGCCGAGACGCGATTGCTCGGATATCTGGACACCGGTCTCGGTGTTCATCATGCGGGTGCCTCCCCGTTGTTGGTGATGCCTGTACCGATGCTCGCGACCTGCACCTCGACTTCGTCATCGGTGTCGAGGTAGTCGGCCCAGCGATCGAGCAGATGACGCTGGTTGTACTCGCCGTAACCAACGTGCGCGACGCCTGGACCGGCGAACTGTTCAGGAGTCAGCGCAGCGACGACCGGAGTGTCGTCTTTGAGAGTCCCCATCCGACTGTTGAGCAGGAGCCGTCGAGCCATCGAACCCTTGGCAGTCGTGGTCAGCGAGACCCAGTTCTCGACATCGTCCTGCTCGAACATTCCCGTGCTACCGAAGCACATCAGGTAGGCCTTGTACGAGAGATCCTTGAACTCCTCCGGCGCCTCGGCATCGACCGCGAACCAGGAGTAGACCTCCGTCTCGTTCTCGCTAATGGGCTGCCACGAACGGATCGAGATGAAGGGCAGCACGTCGTCCCCGTCCTCCACCTTCGGCCAGTTGTGCACGAAACTCATGTTCGGGAAGAGCGATGCCGCAGAGATCATGAACCCGTCACGGCCAATCACATCGAGCTGCTCAGGCGACCACTGCTCCTTCATCCGCTCGATCATCGCGTCGGGATATCCGACATAGCGCAGCCGCTCCTCGAGGCTGCCAGGCGGGAGCTTGTAGGTCGTGCCGCCGCCGTTGCCGGCCCAGTACGTGTTGCCGTCCTTGCGCTTCTCCGCCTTCGGCTCACGGAACAACCCGATCTCGACGACCGAGGTGTGGGTCTGGGGCGTGTGATACATGTCGCCGGCGAAGTTCTCGGCGCCGATCTTCCAGTTCGCCTTGACGCGCCACCGCTGCGGGCCACGCAGCTCGATGCCCTTGGCGCTCTGCCCCGTGTAGTAGTCGAGGTAGAACGCGAAGTCGCCGATGTATTCCCGCAGGGTCGGCGCGTTCGGGTCCATGCTGATGAAGATCAGACCGTTGTATGTGTCGAGGTTCGGCGCCGGGAGCAGTCGTGCACCCTTCTTGTTGAACCCTGCCTCACCCCCGTAGGCCTCCTCGTGGAACGGGAGGCCCATAATCCGGCCGTCGTTGCGGTATGACCACCCGTGGTAGGGGCAACGGAAGTGGGAGGCGTTGCCGACCTCGGCGCGGCACACCTGCATCCCGCGGTGCAGGCACATGTTGAAGTGCGCCCGAATCTCACCACTCTCATCGCGCACGACGATAAACGAGTCGTCGAGCACATGCCGCACCACGTAGTCACCGGGCTGAGGGATCTCGGATTCATGTCCGACGAAAATCCACGCGCGGCTGAAGAGCTTGCTCTTCTCCTGCTCGAAGATCTCCTCGTCGTTATAGATGTGCGCCGGGATCATGCCGCGCCGCACGTCCTCGAAGATCGTCGTCTTGCTCGCCATTGGGCCGCTGCTTCCTGATGTCAGAGTCCTATTCCGCGCCTTGAAGATGATGTCGGTCGAGACCGGTTTTCTTTAAGACAGAATCTGATTCTGCTAGATTTTCCAGGAATTCGCAATCGGAGATCACGCCTCGAAGGAGAAGTGGATGATGAACGACTACGTCGACGAACGCATGCTCGTCGCCAATGCTTGCCGCGTGCTCGCGGTCCGGGGGCTCGTGGACGACATCCTCGGGCACGTCAGCCTGCGGGTCGACGACGACACCGTCCTCATCCGAGCCCGCGGACCGCAGGAGCGAGGGCTGCGGTTCACCACCGCCGACGACATCCTCGCCGTGCCCCTTGAGGGATCGTTCGAGCTCGCCGGCGGGTACCGGGCGCCGAACGAGCTGTCTCTGCATCTTGAGCTGCTGCGCCGCAATCCTGCGGCTCGATCCGTCGTCCACGCGCATCCGCCGGCTGTCGTCGCGTTCTCGCTGACCGGACGGACGTTGCTACCGATTGTCGGTGCCTTCAACATCCCCGCTATGCGGATGGCGCGCGGCGGCATCCCCGCGCATTCCTCGTCTGCGCTGATCCGCAACCACGCACGCGCGACGGCCATGGCGGACGATTTCGGCACGCGGCCGGTCGGCATCCTGCGCGGTCACGGCCTCACCGCCGTCGGCGAGAGCGTCCCGCAGGCCGTCATCCGCGCGATCAATGTCGACAGCCTGGCTCGCGTGCACCTCGCCGTTCTGCAGGCAGGGGCCGAGCCTATGCCGATCGACGACGACGATCTCGCCGACCTGCCCGACCTGGGTGACGCATTCAACGACGGGCATCTCTGGCGATTCCTGCTGCAGGAACTTGCTGAGCAACGGCTCCTGCTGTACTCGGGCCATCAGAGATGACCGGCGCCCGGGTCGCGATCAGCTGCACCATCCTCACCGCCGCGGGCGTACATTTGGACCGAGCCACTCCGTTACAAGGTTGAGCACCGCATCGCTGTTCGACTCCTGCATCAGCATGTGGCCGTTGCCAGCCACGTTCGCTGCCGTCAACGCGACGAACCTGACATCGCCGCCTCGCTCGGCGAGCCAGTCAGCAGTCGCGCGGTCCGACTCGATCGGATGATCGGTGTCGTGGGTACCGACCATCACGAGGGTCGGTAGGCCGTCCAACTCCCTGTCGCCGATATGGACCTGCGCACCGCGAACGTTCTGCCGCTCGAGGAGGAGCCCGGCTGGGATTGGCACCAGCTGCGAACGGAGCTCGTCCAGGTGACCGGGTGGGAATTGCTCGCTTGCACCGACCAGCTTCGTCTCGATGAACTCTGATCCGGGATGCCACCAGCCGCGACGGGGAAGCCTCCAGGTGAGCGGGCGTCCCTGGACGACGATGTGATCGGCGTCCTCCTCCAGCACGGCGGGCTCGGGCTGGATGTCCCCGGGGGGAGCGGGTGCCAGCGCGACTAGGGCGATCAGTGAATCCCGATGGTGGAAAGCGACCCGATAACCGAAAGCGGCGGACATGGAGTGGACCACGAGGACGACCGGGCCGCCGAGCGCAGCGATTAGCTCCACGATCGCGCCGGCGACCGCCGCCCCATCCAGCCGCGTGTCGGGGTCCCATGCGCCGCCAGCCGACAACCCAGGCCACGTCATCACGACCGCGCGGTATCCGGCTTCGGCGAGACGGGGCGCCCACCCGGGTCGCCCGCCGATCGCTCGACTCCAGCCATCGGGGCCCACCCCCCCGCCGTGAACGAGCAGCACCGTCGCACGGGCGGGGCCGCCGGGCAGCCATTCGGCGTAAGCGACGGTCCCAGCGGAAGTCGCGAAAGAGCGAAACGTCGTCACGACATAACGGAGACGATGGCTGCTGCCAGCTCCACCGGGCGCGTCAACATGGCCATGTGGCTCCCCGGCGAGCTCGCGGTCGTCGGGTTCGTGAGCCGGTCTGCTGATGCGCGGTACAACTCCTGCGGCACAGCCCGATCCTCTTGCAGGAAGATGTAGCCGCTCGGCACGTCACCGGTGCCGGCCGACCGAAGACGGATCGGCTCGTCGAGCCAACCGCCAGGCGACGGCACCAGACGGGGCTCGACCTGCGCGTGAAGCTCCTCCGATCCGTCCTGCAAGAAAGCCGTCATGAATAGCTGCGGCGGGATCGGCACGCTCTGGTCGGGCGAGGATGCGGCTGTGCCACGGGCGAAATTCGCCAACTCGGCGGGGAGGATCGCATTGATCGACTCGCCGTCGGCGAGTACCCACGCGTCGATGAAGATCGCCTGCTCCACCTGCTCCGGCATCGCCTCAGCTACGAGCTGGATGATCGGGCCGCCGCCACTGTGGCCGACTACGACGAACCGGTCCCACCCCTTGTCGGCGATCCGGCCGATGAGATTGTCCGCCATGGTCGAGAGCGTGACACCTGCACGGTCGTCGTTGTCACCGAGACCCTGCAAGGTTGGGGCCCATACCTCGTGGCCTGCCTTCGTGAGCTCAGCGACAACGCCGTCCCACGCCCAACCACCCTGCCAACCTCCATGAACCAAGACGATGCGCATTCTGGAACTCCTTTGTTCACCGACGGCGGGTTCCGTCGGATGGACTCCCACTCTACCTAGCAGAATCTGTGCAGAACAACAGTCCTGCTCGATCCCTTCAGAAAGGGTCATTCGTACTCGTCGAGCTTCCGGAGGACGGTCTATCTGAGCGGCGTCTCACGGAGGTCCTGCAGCATGATCGCCCGGTTCAGGGGCGAGCTGCTTTGCGGGACCTCTCTGGCCAGCATGACCGCCACTGTGCTGAGCAGGGTGCCGGTGACCCAACGCTGCCATTTGATCCACGTGGGTCGCGTCGACACGAATCCGGAGATTGTGCCGGCGCCCAGCACGATGAGGGAGTTGACGATCATGCTGACGATGATCTGAACTTCGCCGAGAACGAATCCCTGAGCGGTCGTGTTTCCCTGCCCGTGATCTATGAACTGCGGGATGATCGCGAGGTACATGACGGCGGCCTTGGGGTTGAGCAGGTTGGTGACGAGCCCCATCCGGAACAGCTTCAACCGGGAGTCGCGCGCGAGAGATTGTGCCTCGAATAGCCCCTTGCCGTCGGGGCGCAGCGTTGCGGACGCCAGCCACGCGAAATAGAGCACTCCAGCGGCGTTCAGGTCGATGTAGAGCCAAGGCACGGCGACGAATACGATGCCGAGCCCCAGGTTGGCCATCGTTAACACACTCTAGGTCGATCTGCCTGCCGCAAGCGGGCATCTGAGTTGAGTCGGGCCAACTGTAGGAAAATGCCATTTCGCGTGGAATCCTGGCCCTGAAACCGTTGTCAACTACCGTGGAATCGCGAGGGTTTCATGTCATCTCAAGCGGGAACCTACACGCGTAGCGCCAGTCGCTCCGCTGTCGAGCCCCGCATGTCCTCATCTCTGCCGCTGCGCGGCAAGACCGCCCTCGTCACCGGCGTCTCCCGACGCGCGGGAACGGGTTCGCCGTCGCGGTGAACATCGCATCCCTGGGTGCGCACATCGTCATCCATCACCACCGCCCGCACGATCTCGATCAGCCCTGAGGCGGTGACGACCTCGAGCAGGTCCGCTCGGGTGTCCGGCGGCATCTGGCCGAGGATGCGCGATTCGCCGACATCGCCGCTGACCTCTCCGACTCCGCCAGGATCCCCGAGCTCATCCACACGGCCGCCGGGCCTGAAGCGATGACGGGCCTGAACGGCGGGCCGTTCGATGAAGCCCGTCACGCCGTGCCTGACACCCGCTGTGCACCGCCGCTAGCCTTGCCGCGTGGAAGCGGACTGGATCGAGCACCGTCGTTCTGGTGACGGCGAACGCGTCGGGTGGATGCAACCCGTCGGCGACGGGTTCATCGCGATCGACCTGCTGGGACGGCCCCGCAGCGAGGTCGTGGACTGGATGCGCGCTGAGGGGATTCTCGACGAGCTCGGTCTGGGCTACCTCGCCGATCCTCACGAACTGCGGCTGGACGACGGAACCTGGCTGCGCGTGCGCATCGCTGAGGTGTCACCGTCGACGATCCGGGTGAAGAAGGATGACTGGGGCGACATGACGGCGACTCAGATCTATCACTCGGTCGCGTTGCCCGTGACCGACAGCCGGCTTCGCGCGCTGTCATGATGGGGCCGTGCCTTCACCTTTCGCGACGTGGCTGAGAGGACAGCCCTCGCTCACGGGGTCGCCGCCGCCCTTCGACGTGACGGCGCTGCCCGCCCACCCGGTCGAGCTCTTCCAGGCGTGGATCGAGCAGGCCGTCGCGGCGGGAGTGCCGGAACCGCTGGCCGCGACTCTGGCAACTGTCGATGCTGCGGGCGTGCCCGACGCGCGGACCCTGATCCTGAAGGACGTCGACAGCCTGGGCTGGGCGGTGGCAGGGCCGCGCTCGTCCGCCAAGGGAGCTCAGCTCGCGGTGAACCCGGCGGCGGCGCTCAACTTCTGGTGGCAGCCGATCATGCGCGCCGTGCGTCTCCGGGGACCGGTGCGCGAGGCATCTCGCGAGGAGAGCGACGCGGACCTCGCCGCCCGATCGCCCGCAGCACGAGCGGGCATCGAGTCCGGTGAGTGGGTGCTGTGGCGCATCATGCCGGTGAGGGTCGAGTTCTGGCAGGGCGCCGAGGATCGTCGGCACACGCGGGTCGTGTACGAGCTGCGCGACGGCGACTGGCATCACAAGCCCCTACCCGCTGCGGGTTGAGTGTCGAGGAGAGGAGAACGCGGTGACGGATCATGAGGTGACTCAGATCGGGGCGCCGGATGCCTGGCGTGATCATTTCGGCGGCTTCGTCCCGGCGCGGTCGCGCGACGGGCGTCGGGTCGTCGACCACGAGCTGGCGATGCAGTACATCGGCATGACGGCCAATGCGCTCCTCCCCGGCGAGGACGCCGGCTACTGGCACACGCACGCGGCCATCGAGGAGCTGTACGTCTTCCTCGAGGGACGCGGCCAGATGGGTCTCGACGAAGAGGTCGTGGATGTCGAGGCCGGGACCGTCGTCCGCGTGGGTCAGGGCGTATGGCGAACGTGGCGCGCGGTGCCCGACAGCCCGACCGAGCTGCGCTGGCTGTGCATCCGGGCCGGGGGAGACCAGCTGCCCCACATCCCCGACGACAGCACGCGCGACCCCGACCGGCCGATGCCCTGGTGACGACCACGGTCTGCACGGCCGTCCGGCGGCTCACGTGGAACCCGCACGTCAGCAGGCGCCCGCCGAGCGCACTCGAGCCCCGTGACCGGCGTCACGGGGCTCGATTGTCACTCGCTCCGGGAGCGGCGGTCACGCCGGGAAGTTGCTCGCTGTCAGAGTGATCACGGCGAAGTCTCCGCCCTCATCGGTGTTCCTGATGGTGTAGCTCTTCGAGACGAAATCGTCTCTCGGGATCAGGAAGTCGGTGTCGAGCGTGCCGTCGAGGTCGTCCGTCTGCTCGCTCGTGCCTTCGTAGAGCTTGCTCTGACCTGTCGCCTTCGCATCCCCGTTGGCCATCGCCTGGACGCTGATGGGCATCTCGACCCGCATCTCTCCGCCCGCGGTCGTGACCATGTTGATCAGCTCCTGCGGCGAGCCGTTGGTGACGACGACCTCCCCCGACTTGTCGCCCGAGTTGTGCTCGTTGCTGCCGAACGTCTCGTCGTCGGTCAGCTCCATGTGGGCGTTGATGGTGATGCGCCGGCGCACTTCCGGCGCATCCGGACCTGCCCCACCGCCGAGACCCTGCGGACGCACACCCCCACCGGCGGCCGGCTGATAGGTCGTCGCGGACACCGCGGCACCGAACGACGGGGACCACCCGATCTGTCCGTTCTGGAAGTCGCTGACCCGGGTTCCCCCCGGTCCGTCGTGTTCGTCTGACGTGGGGTAGCCCAGGAAGGACCGTTCCCATCCGAGCGCGGCGTAACGCCCTCGGATGTCGCCGTGGATCTCGAAGGCTCCCGTCGTCGGCGTCCAATAGATGGACCCGCCTTCGAAGTGGTTGTATCGCCCGACGGTGTCCGGCGTCGTGCTCTCGTCGGTCAGCGGGAACCCGAGGAAGCTCGCCTCCCACCCGAGCGACGCCCACTTGTCGCGGATCGCTCCGTGGACCTCGAACGCGCCGTACTCGGGGGTGTAGTAGATCGAGCCGTTCTGGAAATGCTGATACCAGCCCCGCTGATTGGGGGTCACCGACGGGGCGGACGTCGCCTGCCCGAGCCATCCCAGAGAGCTGTGCTTCTCCGCGATCTGAGCGGGACCCAGCGTCCGGAGTACGGGTCCCAGCGTGAGGTCGCTCATCTTGAAGCGAATTCGTCCAGCATCGATGCTTGTCATCTCTTGCTCCTATCGAATGATCGGGACGCCTGATCGTCGCCGATGCTCTGAGGAGGCCGGAGCGCGGGGTGCTGATACACGCTGCGCGGGAAGGCACCGGGTACACGCAGCGGAGATGGCCGTTCGTCGGAAGGCGTCGCCTTGCCTCACCTCTTCCGGCCCTCCATCTAATCGACACTTGTAGAATAGAACGGTCGCCCATGAAGCGACGGCCCCGGATCGCATCCGGGACTCCTCGAGGAGAAAGGTGCACACCATGGCACGCGTCGACAACAAAGTGGCCCTCATCAGCGGCGGAGCCCGCGGAATGGGAGCATCGCACGCACGACTGCTCGTGGCGGAAGGAGCGAAGGTCGTCATCGGCGATCTGCTCGACGCCGAGGGCGAGGCGCTGGCCGCCGAGCTCGGCGACGCCGCGCGCTACGTCCACCTGGACGTGACCGACTACGCCCAGTGGGAGGCCGCTGTGCAGACCGCCGTCGACGAATTCGGCGGACTCGACGTGCTGGTCAACAACGCCGGCATCGCGAACTTCGGCTCGATCGAGGAGTACACGCTCGAGGCGTGGGACACCATCATCGCGATCAACCTCACGGGTGTCTTCTACGGCACGAAGGCCGCGATCGAGCCGCTGAAGAAGAGCGGCAAGGGCTCGATCATCAACGTCTCCTCGACGGCGGGCCTGCAGGGCTATGAGGCCCTCCCCGGCTACAACGCCGCCAAGTTCGGCGTTCGCGGCCTGTCCAAGAGCACGGCGCTCGACCTCGGCAAGTACAACATCCGGGTCAACTCGGTGCACCCCGGCGCGATACGCACGCCGATGACCGACGGCCTGCCGAGCGAGCAGAACCACGTCGCGCTGCATCGCATGGGCGAGGCGATCGAGCTGTCGAACATGATCCTGTTCCTCGCCTCCGACGAGTCGAGCTTCTCCACCGGCGCGGAGTTCGTCGCCGACGGCGGCGAGACGGCCGGACTCTCGCACTACGAGTCCTGACACGATGAGCGAGTGGATGCCGCGGCCCGCGGCATCCACCCGTCTTCAGGAAGGCCGCGCCATGCGTGAGGATCCGCGCGCGACGCGCACCCGGCGTGCTCTCCGCGATTCGCTGCGTTCGCTGCTGCCGGAGAATCCCCTCGACGACATCTCCGTGGCGATGCTGTGCCGCGCGTCGGGCGTGCACCGCACCACCTTCTACGGACACGCGACGGGCGTCCGGCAGTTCGCCATCGCGGAGTTCACGGCCGAGCTCGACCGGATCGCGACGGTCGAGGTCCACGTCGACGAGGAGACCCCCGCGCACGTGGCGGGTCGCTACCTCGCCTCCCTGCGCGAGCTGCTCGCGCACCTCGTCATCGACCGGACCGTCTACCGGGCCCTACTGACCTCCGACTCGCGCGGAGCCTTCCGCGCGGCGCTCGAGTCGCGTCTGCGCGCGCGCGCCGAGGATGCGCTCGCCGTCTTCGCGAGCCAGGGCATCGAGGGGGCGCCCCGAGATCCGCGCGACCAGGCGGAGGCCGCGGCGTTCATCGCGGGCGCCATCGTCGGTGTCTTCGACGTCTGGACCCTCTCGGACGACGACGACCCGGTGGGGGCGGGCGCGCGCATCGCGACGCTCATGCCGCGGTGGTGGCCGATCGGCGCGTGAGCGCGGTCACTCGCCTCCGGAGTAATCCTGCGACCACGACCGTTCGGGCTCGATGAGGAAGACGGTCATGCCCGATCGCACGTCGTAGTCCGCGCCCGTGTAGAGGCGGGCGATGCGGTCGACGACCTCCATCGCCGGCTCGCCGGTGATGCGCTCGACGACGCGCCCGCGCACCGTCGCCATGTCCAGCGGCTGGTCGGGGCGGGTGGTGGAGAGCGCCACGCGCGGGTCGCGCTGCAGGTTGCGGTCCTTCCGCGAGTCCTCCACCATGAACACCGCGACCCGGTCGCCCTCGACGCCGACCCAGACCGGCACCGAGTGCGGGGCGCCGTCGGGCAGCAGCGTGGCGATGTGCGCGAGCGCGCCGCGTGCGAAGTAGGGCCGGACGGTCTCCCAAGAGCTCATACGCCCGATCGTATCGGCGGACGCGTCGAGCGGAACCGGGCCCTCCGACACTTGTCGCAAGTACCGCGGAGGCCCTGGCGGGGTGGGAATCGCCGGCGTTACCGTGGACGCACTCGCCCGGCATCCCGTGGCGGGATCACCACACCTCGTCCCAGGCTCCGGCTTGGTCCTACACGAACGCGGAGGTCGGTCATGGCATTTATCACCACAGAAGACGGCGCAGAGATCTACTACAAGGACTGGGGGCCTCGCGACGCGCAGCCCATCATGTTCCACCACGGCTGGCCGCTCTCGTCCGACGACTGGGACGCGCAGATGCTCTTCTTCCTGAGCAAGGGCTACCGCGTGGTCGCCAGCGACCGCCGTGGCCACGGGCGCTCGTCGCAGATCGGCACGGGCCACGACATGGACCACTACGCCAGCGATGCCAGCGCCGTCGTCGAGCACCTCGACCTGCGCAACGCCGTGCACATCGGCCACTCCACCGGTGGCGGCCAGGTGGCCCGCTACGTCGCGAAGTACGGGCAGCCGCAGGGACGCGTCGCGAAGGCCGTGCTCGTCTCGTCGGTGCCGCCGCTCATGGTGCAGACCGAGGCGAACCCCGATGGCACGCCGATCTCCGTCTTCGACGGCTTCCGCAGCGCACTCGCCGCGAACCGGGCGGAGTTCTTCCAGGCGGTCGCCGCCGGGCCGTTCTACGGCTTCAACCGGCCCGGTGCCGAGGTGTCGGAGCCGGTCATCGCGAACTGGTGGCGTCAGGGCATGACCGGCAGCGCGCTGGCCCACTACGAGGGCATCAAGGCGTTCTCGGAGACCGATCAGACCGAAGACCTCAAAGCCATCACGGTGCCGGTGCTCGTCACGCAGGGCGACGACGACCAGGTCGTGCCCTACAAGGACGCCTCCCTCAAGCAGCACGAGCTCCTGCAGAACTCGGAGCTCAAGATCTACGAGGGCTTCCCGCACGGCATGCTGACCACCCACGCCGACGTCATCAACCCCGACCTGCTCGCGTTCATCCAGAAGTAGGTCGAGCGCACGAGGGGAGGCGTGATCCGGTGATGCCGGGTTGCGCCTCCTCCCGCAATCAGACGACCGGATGCCGCGAGCCCACGTCCGCTCCCGATTCACGATCACCAGCGCAAGGAGTCACGCCATGTCCGATCCCACCACCCCCGCCGACCTCACCGGCACCGCGGACGAGCGGCGACAGCAGCTCGCGCAGCGTCAGGCGGAGGGACCGCTCCCGGCGGACTGGGTCACGCGTCAGCTGGTCGCCGCGCTGGAGGCCTGGGCCGCGGACGAGACCGTCCTCGACATCGACCAGGAATCGCGCACCGACTTCTAGGACCTGGCGGATCCGCGCGGCCGGTGCGCCGGCCCTCAGCCGTCGCCGAGACCGTCGAGCAGGTCCGCGCTGGGAGCGAAGAACACGCACCCCGTCTGCGCGGTGGAGAAGTCCAGGAGCCGGTCGTGCAGACCCGGGGGATCGCCGATGAACATGCGCTGCAGCATCCGCTCGATCACCCACAGGTGACGCGCGTAGCCGATGAAGTACGTGCCGAACTCGCCGGAGCCGGGCGAGCCGAACGGCATGTTGTCGCGCAGGATGTCGTGCTCGCCGTTCTCGTCGACGATCGTCGAGAGGGTCTTGTGCGACTTCTGGCCCTCGACCGCGTCGTCGAGCTCGATGTTGTCGGCCTTCGTGCGGCCGATGATGTGCTCCTGCGCCTCGGTCGTGAGTGCCCGCCACTTCTCGAGCGGATGCAGGTACTTCTGCACCACGACGTACGTGCCGCCTGCGCCCGGACCGTCGTCGTCCGTCAGCACGGTCGAATCGAGTACGGCGGGCCCGACAGGGTTGGCGGTGCCGTCCACGAAGCCGAGCAGATCGCGGGTGTCGAAGTAGCGGAAGCCGGTCGTCTCGTCGACGACGTCGACCGCGTCGCCCAGGATTGACAGCAGCTGGCGCTCCAGCTCGAAGCAGAGGTCGCGGCGGTCGGCGCGGATGTGGAAGAGCAGATCTCCCGGCGTGGCGACCGCGGTGTGCGCAGCGCCGACCACAGGCTGGAACGGCTTCAGCTCGCGAGGCGCCGGCTGTCCCGTGACGGCGGCCCAGACCTCGCTGCCGATCCCCACCGTGCACGACAGCGCTCCTGTCAGGTCGCGGAACGACACGTTCTTCACCAGATCGCTGACCGACCCCAGCCCGGCACGGACCGCGGCGCGGGCCTCATCCGAGTCGCGCACGGTGAGCACGAGGAAGATCGCGTGCTGGGTGAGCGGGGCATCCACCTTCTGCGGTTCGATCGGCACGCGGTGGGACGGGGCGTCTGCGCTCATGCGAGGATCCTTCGGGCGGCGAGCTGGGCCCCCAGCATCCCAAGATCCGCCCGCGGGCGCATCCGACACGTGTCGTGAGATCCGTGTCGGGCGTCGTCAGGGCTGCGAGAGGGAGTCGAGCGCCGTCTGGATCTCCGCCGCCCACCAGTCCGGCCGCTCGTGGGGCTGCACGAGATCCAGCGCACGCTGCAGATCTCGGCGCGCCTCCTCGGTCTCGCCGAGGCCGAGGAGGGCGAAGCCGCGATGACGGTGGGCGCGTGCGAGGAAGGCCGGCTCGTGGGGGAAGAGCGCGGCGTCGTCCATGATCTGCTCCGCCACGACCACGGCCTCGTCGTACCGTTCGAGCTGGAGGAGGGCTTTGGCGGCGATGGCGGTCTGCGCGTTGTTGGCGCTGCTCCATTCGCGGATGGAGAGGTCGGCCTCGCGCTCGTCGAGCAGGCGCCGGATTTCGTCGGCCTCGTGGAGCGCCCGCTTCGGGTCGTCCTCCATCCACCCTGTCGCGAGGAAGTAGCGGCTCTGCACCTGCGCCTCGACGAGGTCATGGCTCGTCGCCTCGGCGAGGGCCTGCGTGGCCGTCTCCCGCGCGGCCGCGAGCTCTCCGCGTCGGGCCTGAGCCCACGAGAGGGTCACAAGTGCCCAGACGGCCGGGCCCACGGCTCCGGCCTCGACGGACGTGTCCCGGGTGCGTCGTGCCAGCTCCAGCGCATGGTCGGCATCGCCGTCCAGCAGGCCGAGTTCGAGCGAGGTCTGCAGCTCCAGCTGCGTCGCGAGGACGCGCCGGTCGCCGAGCTGTTCCGCCGCTGCGACGGCGATCCGCGCGACGGTGCGCCAGTGGGGGAAGGCGAGCCATCGCTCGGAGAAGCGCACCAGGGCATCCGCCGCTGCGAGCACCGCGGCCCGCGGAACGCCGGGAGTGGCCGCAGCGGACTCCAGCGCGCCGAGCCACGCGTCCGCCTCCGTCTGCAGCCATTCCCGCGCCGAGGCGAGGCTCGCGTCGCTCGGCCCGGCCGCAGCATCCTGTTCCTCATCGACCAGCGCCATCCTGCGCGCGGTCTCGAGGATCCAGTGGCGCAGACCGGCCTGTCGCTCCTCGATCTGCCCCTCCGTCTCGGACGACGCGAGCTTGTCCTTCGCGTATACGCGCAGGAGATCGTGCATGCGATACCGCTCGCCGATCAGCGGCTCGAGCAGCGCGCTGTCGACGAGCTCGTCGAGGCTCTCGGCGGCAGCCTCGGTGCTCAGAGCGTCGACCGCCGCCGTCATGTCGGCGCGGAAGGACGGGCCGGTGATGAGCGAGAGTCCGCGGAACAGCCGCTGCGACCGCGGAGTGAGCGCGTCGTACGACAGCGCGAAGGCGGAGACCGCGCTGAGATCGCCGGCGACGAGCTGGCGCAGGCGAGTGGCCTCGGCGCCGAGACGCCGCGTGAAGTCGGCGACGGTCCAGCCCGGCCGCGACGAGATCCGGCTGCCGGCGATGCGCAGGGCGAGCGGGAGATCGGCGCACAGTGCGGCGAGCTCGTCGAGGTCGCCGTCGGCGCGCTGCGCGGGGGCGATGATCCTCGAGAGCAGGTCGATGCTCTCGGGTCGGTCGAGGGGGCCGAGCACGACGCGGCGGCAGCCCTCCAGCCCGGCGAGCGGACGTCGTGATGTCAGGACGAGGCGGACGGGATGCAGCGCCGTCAGCACCGGCCGCACCTGCTCCTCGCTCGCGATGTTGTCCAGGAGCACGAAGAGCGAGGCGCTCGCTGTCGCCCGGCGCCACGCGGCGACCGCGTCGTCGAGCGTGTCGGCTTCTTCGCGCGCCTCCGTCTGCCGGAGGAGAGCCTGCAGCACCTGCAGGGGAGACAGCGGAAGGGTGTCGGGGCTGTGGACATTCGCGAAAAGGATGCCGCGGGCGTCGGTCGATGCCCGGTGAAGCGCCTCGAGGGCGACCGTGGTCTTGCCGACGCCCGCCGTGCCGCTCAGCAGGACCGGCGTGGTCGCGGCGCCTTCCCTGAGCAGCTCCGCGAGAACCTCCATCTCCGCGTCGCGTGCCGCGAAGTCCGGCAGGCGGAAGGGCCGAACGGAGACCGACGGGGTCTCGGCCGGGGCGCCGCGTCGTCCCGGCCGTGCCGCGCGGAGGAAGTCCGCGCGGTCGTCGCCGGCGAGCTCGAGCGCGTCGGCGAGGGCGATGACGGTGCGCCGCTGCGGCCCGGTGCTCACGCCGCGCTCGATGTCGCCGATGGCGCGAGCGCTGAGCCCGGACCGCTCGGCGAGGTGCTCGATGGTGAGATCGGCGTGGTGTCGGCGGCGGCGCAGCAGGACCCCGAACGGATGCTGCGACACGAACTCGCCCCCTGGCCACCGGACACCCGTTCGCCACGCGCGTCCTTCTGGGATTCCGCGGGCGATGTCCTGCGGCGAGCCTGCCAGATCCCGGAATCGCCGCAAAATCCCTGGCGCGGATTTCTGCCCCCTTTCTTCCTGGTCCTGCGTGCCGTCCACGAGGTCGAATGGGTCGTACCCGGAAGCACCGCCCGGCCACCCGGCCGGTTCGCATCGCGGCCCCGTGTCGCGACCCACCGTGAGGCATGAGGCATGAGCAACGTCGTACGCGAGTCGGAGGGTGCGCGCCAGGCCGACCGCGACGGGGTGTTCTTCGCCCTGACCTCCGTCGACCCGCTCGTCCGGCGCGACGCCTTCGAGACCGCCGTCGACAACCGGTGGCTGCGGAGAGGGCAGGACACGATCGTCCGCGTCGTGCTGATCGACAGTGCGGTCAGCGTGCTCCGACGCGCGCGCTTCGGTCGTCGGCTGACCGCGCTGCGCCCCGGTGTCGTGCAGCTCGCGGGGCTGCGGAGCGGGGCCGTGATCCTCGTGGGTCATGCCGGCGGCGCGGACCTGGATGCGCGCATCCACGGCGAAGCAGAGGCCCGCGGCATCCGGATCCTGGGGATCGGGACCGCCTCACCGTCGCCCACGGCCCCCGACCTGGAGCGGGCTGTGGCGGAGGCCACGCACGCCGCGGAGCTGTCGGCGGCCTTCGAGGAGTTCCGCCCGGCCGTCGACAGCAGCGACCTCGGCGGGTGGCTGCTGTTGGCGACCGCGAGGCTCGATCCGGCGAGCCTGGCCGCCGTGTCACCCGCCGCGCACGCCCTCGTCACCCGAGGCGATGAGATCCAGAGACGCACCGTCGAGACGTACCTCGACGTGGCCGGAAACGTCCCCGCCGCGTGCGAGGTGCTGTTCATCCACCGGACGACGCTCTATTACCGCCTCGAGCGGATGCCGGCCGAGGTGCGCGAGGCGCTCGCCGACGGCATGAAGCGCAGCACCCTGCACCTCGCCCTCAAGCTGATCCGGCTGTGGGAGGCCGGGGGCCGGATCTGAGGTGAGTCAGGAGTCGTCGCCCCGCACCGCCGCGCGCACCTTGTCGACGGCGATCTTGGGCGTGCGATCTTCGCGCAGCAGACCGTTCGTCTCCTGCCCGGTGTCGGTCAGCTGGGTGTAGCAGAAGCCGCTCAGCGGCGCTGCCGTCGCCACCGCGCGGATGAGTGCGCAGACCCGCTCGCCGAACTCATCGGGGCTCGCGGCGGTGGAATAGCCCCAGTCGGTTCCGTTCTCGGGGCGAAGGCTGACACCGCCGAACTCCGTGAGCATGACGGGCTTCGTGTGTCCGTCGCTCTCCACGGAGATCTTGCGCCCGGCCGGCCCGTAGCCGTCGAGCATCCGGTCGAGCGCCGCGGCGTCGCCGTATCGAGCGGTGAGCACCGCGGGGCTCGCGGCGTAGTCGTGGATGGTGAGGATGTCCGACCGGGTGTGCTCCCACCCGTCATTAGAGATGACGGGACGCGTGCCGTCGAGCGCGCGCGTGACATCCGCGACGGATCTGCTGAACGCCCTCTGACGGTCGTCGTGCGCGATGTGCTGCACACCCCAGCTCTCGTTCAACGGCACCCAGGCGATCACGCTCGGGTGCGAGATGTCTCTCTCGACGAGAGCCATCCACTCCGTCATGAGATGTGAGATGGCGCGGCGATCGAACGCGTAGGCGTTCGCCGTCTCCGCCCACACCATGAGGCCGAGCCGGTCGGCCCAATACAGGAAACGCGGATCCTCCGCCTTCTGGTGCACGCGGGCGGTGTTGAAGCCGAGTTCGAGGATCAGCTCGACCTCCCGCCTCAGAGCGTCGGCGCTCGGTGCGGCGAGGTGGGACTCGGGCCAGTAATTCTGGGCGAGGACGGCCCGCACGGTCGCCGGCCGGTCGTTGAGGAGGAAGGCCGCGCCGTCGGTCGCCACGGAGCGGATGCCGACGTAGCTCGACACGACGTCTTCGCCCCTAGGGGTCTCCACGCGGACGGAGGCGTCGATCAGGGTGGGATGCTCTGGACTCCACAGCAGCTCCTCGTACTGCTGTCCGTTGTGCTGACGCGGCAGATGCAGGCGAACGGTGCACGAGCCGCTCAGAAGGCGCGTGCGAGACTCGGCGAGCAGTCCACCGTCGTGCCGAAGCTCGACGTGCACCCAGCTGTCGTCCTCGGTGGCGCCGGCGACGTCGATCTCCAGCCCTACATCGGCGGACGGGATGTCGGTGGTCCAGCGCAGGGCGCTGACCGATGTCGCGGGCACCGCTTCCAACCAGACGGGCTGCCAGATGCCCGTCGTGCGCTGATACCAGATCGAATGCGGCTCGTCGCGCCAGTCCTGCTTGCCGCGCAGGATCGAGACGTCGGCGGAGTCGTCCAGCGCGTGGACGACGATCTCGTTCTCGCCTTCGAGGAGCGCGTGCGAGATGTCGGCGCTGAACGGCGTCTGACCGCCGCGGTGCCGGGCGACGATGACACCGTTCACCCACACGGTCGCCTCCCAATCGACGGCGCCGAAGTGCAGCAGCACACGACCTGCGGCATCCGATCGCCCAGCGGCCCCCAGCTCCGCCGGTCCGAAGGTCCGCCGGTACCAGACCGAGTCCAGTCGGCCCGGGTCGCCTATGCCGGACGCGCGGGATTCGGGCGGGAAGGGCACGAGTATCGACCGCTCGAAGACGATGTCCGCGGGCTGGGCATCCGCCCGTCCGGCGGAGAACTGCCACGAGCCGCAGAGGTCGGACCACTGCGCTCGCATGAGCTGCGGCCGCGGGTACGTCCCGTCCTGTGCGGAGGCGATGGGCGGGATGCTGTCGGTCACGAGTCTTCTCCTGACGTGCTCGCGCGGCGGGCGATGGTGAACGGGATGACGTGGCCGCCGCGGGCGGGTGGCTCCGCTCCGAGCAGCTCGATGGCGGTGCGCGCGAGGGCGACCGTGTCGGGCGCGACGGAGCTCAATGACGGAGTGCTGAATGCCGCTTCGTCGATGTCGTCGAATCCGATGACGGCGACGTCCCCCGGTACAGACACTCCTCGCGCGATGAGGACATGCATCGCGCCGAGCGCGAGGAGGTCGTTGAACGCGAAGATCGCGTCGAAGGGCGTCCCGGCGTCGAGCAGAGCGGTCGCAGCATCCGCTCCGTCGGCGCGATGGTAGCGGTCCACGGCCGACACGAGGGCGGGGTCGTAGGGGACCCCGGCGGCTGCCAGAGCCTGACGGTAGCCGGAGAGGCGGAGGACGGATGTCTCGTTCGGACCGTCCTGCTGCGCGCCGATCGCGGCGATGCGGCGGCGGCCGAGGGAGATCAGATGCTCGACCGCCGCACGTGCGGCGGCGGTGTTGTCCACGGTCACGTGGGCGAGGTCGGTTTCGCCCACGTGCTCGCCGAGCAGGATCATCGGCGTCGCGTCGGTGCGATGCGCCAGGTCGGCGGCGGTGAGCGCGAGCGGGCTGAGTATCAGGCCGTCCATGACGGGCACGTCGATGCCCTCCGCGATCCGGCGCTCCGCCTCCTCCTGGCCGTCTGTCTGGTTGATCATGACCGTGATGGAACGCTCTTGCGCAGCGCGGACGAGGTCGGAGGCGAGTTCGGCGAAGTAGGGCTGACTGAGGTCCGGCAGCGCGACCGCGATCATGCCGGACCGCCCGCGGCGGAGATTGCGCGCTGAGACGTTCGGTCTGTAACCGAGTTCGTCGATCGCGACGCGCACGCGCGACTTGAGGTCGTCGGTCACCCACCCGGTTCCGTTCACGACATTCGACACGGTCTTCGCGGACACGCCGACGCGCTCGGCGACGTCCTTCAATGTGGTGCGTCCCACTGCCGTCGCCTCCTCGCCGTGCAGCCGCCTGACCATCAGAGTCGGCCGGGCAAATAGTTCAACGATTACCGGTAGGTACTTGTTCAACGATTACCGGTTCCTGTATAACAGACACCGGGCAGTTCGTTCAACGTTGAACTAGGAGAAGGATCGATGAAGACACAGCTATCGTCCGGGTCTCGCCGCACCCGTGGCATCCGAGCCGCCGTCATCGGAGCGGGCGTTCTCGCTCTGGCGCTGAGCGGCTGCGCAGGACAGGGGAGCGGGGGAGGCGGCAACGACGGCGCCGCCGACGCCGGCGGGAAGGTCTCGCTCACCTTCTGGAACGGATTCACCGGACCTGACGGCCCGGCCCTGCAGAAGGTGATCTCGGACTTCAACGCCTCGCAGGACGAGGTCGAGGTGACGGCGGAGATCATGCCGTGGGACACGCTCTACCAGAAAGTGCTCACCGCCGTGGCGGGCAACGACGGTCCCGACATCGTCGCCATGTCCGCGGGCAGGATGCCGCAGTTCGCCCAGCAGGGGATGTTCGCGCCGGTCGACGACTACTACAGCGACTCCGCGAACGACTCCGGCGCCCTCAACGAGGCCGCGATCAACGCCTCGGTGTTCGACGGCGTCAACTACGGCGTCCCGGTGAACTTCACGCCGATGATGATGTACTACAACAAGGACCTGTTCCAGGCCGCCGGGCTCGACCCCGACGCCCCGCCCACCACGTGGGACGAGTTCGCCGCGATGGTGCCCAAGCTGACGGTCGACGAGAACGGCGACGGAAAGCCGGAGCAGTACGCGACGGCGCTGGGCGACCACGAGACGGTCCCCGTCTTCATGTCCCTGCCCTGGGGAACGGGCGGCGGGATCGTCTCCGACGACGGCAAGACATCGATGCTCGGCGATCCGGCCACCCTCGACGCGCTCAACTTCTGGGTCGACCTCGTCAAGGACCAGAAGGCGTCGCCCCTCGGCCTGTCCGGCGCGGACGCAGACAAGCTGTTCCTCACGGGCAAGGCGGCCACCGAGATCGTCGGCCCGTGGATGACCACCGGATTCGACGAGGCGGGCCTGAACTACGGCATCGCCCCGCCGCCGGCCGGGCCCGACAGCGACGCCATCCTCGGCGACGTGGTGTCGATGGGCGTCACCGCCGGCGCCGACGACGCGACGAAGAAGGCCGCGTACAAATTCTTCGCGTACTGGAACTCAGCAGACGGCCAGATCACCTGGGCCAGCGGATCGGGTTTCCCGCCGAATCGCGCCGACGTCGCGGACAAGGTGACCGAGAGCCCCTACCCGGCGATCTTCGGCGCCGAGGATGTCGCGAGCCGGGCGAAGATCCTCCTGGCCGGCGTCGCCCCCGGCGGCACGATCGGCGAGACCATCTTCTGGCCGTCGCTGCAGAAGGCGCTGAACGGCGACGGCACGGTCGATTCCATCTTCCCCGCCGCCTCCGACGCGGTGCAGGCCGAGCTCGACAAGTGACACTCGTGCACGGACCGGGGCGGACGCTCCGGTCCGTGCCGACGAAGGAGATCGACCGATGACGGTGACCGATGTGCCGGTGGTCGCGCCGCGTGCCGCGAAGCCGAACCGAGGGCGTGGCAGGGGTCCCGCCACACGACGCCAGCTGACCGCCTGGCTGTTCCTCGCGCCGTCGCTGATCGTGCTGGTGGCCTTCACCCTGTATCCGATGGTGCAGGCGGTCTACCTGTCTTTCACCAATTACAACCTCATCAAGGCGGCGGACTTCATCGGCCTCGACAACTACGTCGAGCTGATGAACGACCCGGCCTTCTGGAACGCGTTCTGGAACACCGTCCTCTATGCGGTCGTCGTGACGCCGGTCACCGTGGTCCTCGCCCTGCTGTTCGCCGTGATGCTGAATCAAACCTTCTTCGGGCGCACCTTCGTCCGCACGGCGATCTTCCTGCCGTTCATCGTTTCGCTGGGGATCATCGCGATCGCGTGGTCGTTCCTCCTCGATCCCAACATCGGGCTCCTGTCCTATTGGCTCAGCGGTGTCGGCATCGTGACGGAGCAGGGCTGGCTCACCGACCCGAGATTCGCGATGCCGGCCGTCATGATGGTGGGCGTCTGGAAATTCGTGGGGTTCTACATGGTGATCTACCTCGCGGGCCTGCAGTCGATCCCCGGTGACCTGTACGAAGCGGCGAAGATCGACGGCACCACCGCGCTGCAGCGCTTCCGGCACGTCACCCTGCCGCTCCTGTCGAACCAGACACTCCTGGTCTCAGTGCTGGCCCTCATCGCGACGCTGCAGGCCTTCGACCAGATCTACGTGATGACACGCGGTGGGCCCTACTTCAAGACGGAGACGCTCGTCATGCTCATCTACCGTGAAGGCTTCCAAGAGCTGCGCTTCGGGTACGCCTCCGCCATCTCGTTCGTGCTGCTCATCTTCGTCTTCGTGCTCTCGATCGTGCAGTACGGGTGGCTTCGGCGCCGGGCGGTGACGTACTGATGACTGCGACACTGCCCCGCTCGACGACCGCCGTGACCGCGGTGGAGACGAAGGACCGCCGGCGGCGCACCATGTACCGCGCGACCCAGTGGCTGCTGGCGGTCGTCGCGATCCTCATCGCCCTCGGGATGCTGCTGCCGATCGTCTGGCTGACGCTGACAGCCTTCAAGCCCGAAGCCGACATCGTCACGTACCCGCCCACGCTGTGGCCGCGCGAGCTGACCCTCGAGCACTTCGTCGAGGTGTGGGAGCGGATCCCCTTCGCCCGGCTCTACGTCAACACGATCGTCTTCGCCGGCGGGGTGACCGTCATCTCGCTCTTCCTCGACTCGATGGCGGCCTACGCGCTCGCCCGCATCCCGTTCCGCGGGCGCGGCGTGGTGATGGTGCTCATCCTCGTGCTGCTGATGCTGCCGTTCCAGGTCACGCTGATCCCGCTCTACGACATGCTCAACGGTCTCGGGCTCACGAACACGCTGCCGGGCCTCATCATCCCGCGCATGACGAACGCATTCGGGATCTTCTTCCTCACGCAGTTCTTCCTGTCGCTTCCGCGAGACCTGGAGGAGGCCGCGCGTGTCGACGGGGCCTCCGAATGGCGCATCTACCGGCAGGTGATCCTCCCCCTCGCGCGGCCCGCGCTGCTCACCCTGGGGCTCTTCCACTTCCAGTACAACTGGAACGACCTGCTCTGGCCGCTCGTGATGTCGTCGAGCCTCGAATCCTCCACTCTTCCCGCCGGCCTCGCGCTGTTCATGGGACAGCACGTCGTCGAGTACGGCCTCCTCATGGCCGGATCGCTGCTGGCCCTCCTGCCGGTGATCGTCTTCTTCCTGCTGATCCAGCGCAGCTTCGTGGCCGGGATCGCGACGACAGGACTCAAATGACCCCGGATGCCGCGGCATCCGGCCACGACGAAAGGACCCCATGACGCGCTGGTTCGAGGAGACCCGCCTGCGCTTCGGCGTGGGCATCGAGGACACCTTCATCCCGCAGGTGCGACCCGGGCACCGCGCACTGGACGAGTACGAGCTCACGCAGCACTACTCCCACTGGCGGGAGGATCTCGATCTCGTCGCCGAATCCGGTGCCGAATTCGTGAGATGGGGCATTCCCTGGTATCTCGTGGAGCCGCAGCCCGGCGTGTTCGACTGGAGCTGGATCGACCAGGTCGCGGACCACATGGTCGAGCGCGGCATCCGCTGCGTCGTCGATCTGATGCACTACGGGACCCCCACGTGGCTCGACAACGCCTTCCTGAACTCCGCCTACCCGGAACGCGTCGCCGCGTACGGTCGCGCCGTCGCCGAGCGCTACCGCGGCGTGTGGGACGACTTCACGCCGCTCAACGAGCCGATCGTCAACGCCGAGTGGTGCGGAGAGATGGGGAAGTGGCCGCCTTACCTCGAGGGGATCGACGGTTTCCTCACGGTCGTGAAGGCGCTCGCGCGCGGTATGGTCCGCACCCAGCAGGAGATCGTGGCAGTCAATCCGGATGCCGTCTTCGTGCACGTCGACGCCGGGTTCCGGTACGAGGGGGAGACGGCTCCGCTGCCGCGCTCCGTACTCGAGGAGCGTCGCTTCATCGCCCTCGACCTCATCACCGGACGCGTCGACGATGCGCACCCGTTACGGTCCTGGCTCGGCGATCACGGCTATACCGAGCCTGAGCTGGCGTGGTTCCGCGACAACGCCGTGCAGCCCGACGTGCTGGGGGTGAACTACTACCCGGCGTTCACCACGATCAGCATGGATGAGAGCGGCGCGAAGTCGCCGGTGTGGGCCGGCACAGACGGCCTGCGCGATCTCGTGAGCCTGTACAGCTCGCGCTACGACCTGCCGATCGTCATCACCGAGACGTCCCTCGTCGGCACACCGGAGGAGAAGATCGCCTGGCTGGAGGATTCGGTGCGAGAGCTCGACGCCCTGAGGGCGGAGGGCGTGCCGATCGTCGGGTACACGTGGTTCCCGTTCCTGGACCTCGTCGACTGGCTGTACCGGTTCGACGAGGGACCCCTGGATGACTGGATGCTGGACTTCGGGCTCGTGACGCTGGTGCGCGGGGGCGATCAACAGCTCGACAGGCGGAAGAACGCGGCCTTCGCAGAGTTCCAGAATGTCGCGCGGAGAGCCTCGAACACTCGCCGGCAGTAGGCCGTCAGCGTCGGAGGCGCGCCCGCGTGCCGGCGATGCCGCGCAGCGAGGCACGCACGGGCTGACCGAGATAGATGCCCAGCGATGCGCCGACGGCGAGGCTGATGCCGATGGTCGCGGCGCCGGCGAGGGTGGTGAACCCCGTGAGCAGCAGGGCCGCGCTCTCGCCGGACTCCACGACGCCCAGCAGTCCGCGGAAGACGGCGGCACCCGGCACGAGCGGGAGGATCGCGGCGGTGGTGATGGCCACTGAGGGGACGTGCAGTCGGTAGGCGACCATGACGCCGGCGACGCTGCCGAGGAACGCGCCGACGCCGCTGGCCGCCGCCACCTCGAAGCCGAGCTGGGTCGCGAGCAGGTAGCCGAGCCAGGCGACGAGGCTCAGCGCTGCGCTGACGCCGATGATGCGGCCGCCGCCACCGTTGAAGATCGCCACCGACACGGCGATGAGCGCCGCGCCGAAGAACTGCAGCGGCACCGGGCCGAGGGGGAGCGCTTCGGTCGGGGGAGACATGGCGAACCCGAGGGTGCGGGCCGTCTCGAGCCCGGCGAGGATGCCGAGCACCACGCCCAGGGTGTTCGTCGTGAGCTCCAGGATGCGCCCGATCGCAGTCAGCGCGAAGCCGTCGATGGCGTCCTGCGCGGCGCCGACCACCGTGAGCCCGGCGAGCATCAGGACGACCCCCGAGGCGACGATCACCGACGGACGCACCTCGGCTGCGGCATCCCACCCCGTCTGTCGCAGCAGCGGCGTCGCCGCCGCGATCATCGTCAGCACGAAGGCGCCGGCGATCTGACTGAAGAAATAGGGGACGCGGGCGCGCGCGAGGGCGAACTGCGTGAGGGCGGCGACCGACGCGGCGAAGAAGGCGAGCGCGATCACCAGTCCGTTGCCGCCGAACATGATGGCGACGCCGACCGCCAGCAGGGCCTGGGAGAGCACGACCACGGCGGGCCGGTAGCGGAACGGCGTGCGGCGGATCTCCCGGCAGCGGGACAGCGCATCGCCGAGGTCGCGTCCCTGCTCGATCTCCGCGACCAGCGCCTGGAGGCGCTCGAGCCGCAGGTGGTCGGGCGCGGAGCCGCGCACGACGCGCAGCAGCGTGACGGGCGACGCGGCGCCCGTGCGGTGGTGCGCAGCGGTAATCGAGTTGTAGGTCACATCGACGTCGACCGGGTCGAGGCCATAGGCGGCCGCGACCCGGACGATCGTCGTCGTCACCGCGCTGGCGTTGGCTCCGGCCACGAGCATCGTCTCGCCGATGCGCATGGCCAGGTCGAGGATCGACACCGCGAGGCGGTCATCGATGACGGGGAGCGTGTCGGTGGAGGTGTCGGTCGTCGCACCCGTCCGGACGAAGCCGGACAGGGCCTGCAGAACGGTCCGCTCGCGCCGGCTCATGGTGACCTCCCGCGTTCGTGCACGACCCGCGCCTGACCCTTCCCGGCGCAAAAGCACGAGTCTAGCCGCGGGTGCCTGAGATCCTTCTCCGCGCGACCCGCTCGCTAGGGTGGATCGAATGACCTCGCCGGCCAATGCCCCCTCCGCCTCGACGACGACCCGGAAAAGGGCCGTCACCCCCTGGGTCTTCTGGCCCGCGGCGATCGTCGCCGTGTTCTTCAGCGTCTTCGCCCTCGCCGCCCCCGATGTGGCCGAGGCGGTCTTCGGCGCGGTGCAGACGAGCATCGTCAACGCCTTCAACTGGTACTACGTGCTGATCGCCGCGTTCTTCGTCGTCTTCGCCCTCGCGATGGGCTTCAGCAGATTCGGCGACATAAAACTCGGCGCCGATGATGACGAGCCCGAGTTCTCGCTCGGCGCCTGGTTCTCGCTTCTGTTCGCCGCCGGCATGGGCATCGGACTCGTCTTCTACGGGGTCAGCGAGCCGCTCAACCACTTCGCCGATCCGCGCCCCGGGCTCACCGGAACGCCGCAGCAGCTCGCGCAGTCCGCCCTGAGCCAGACCTACCTGCACTGGGGCGTGCAGGCGTGGTCGATCTACGTCGTGGTGGGCCTCGGCCTGGCCTACGCGATCCACCGCCGGAAGCGGCCGATCTCCATCCGCTGGACCCTCGAGCCGCTGCTCGGCAAGCGCGTACGCGGCGGCTGGGGCAATGCGATCGACGTCATCGCCCTCATCGGAACCCTGTTCGGGGTGGCGACCTCGCTCGGCCTGGGTGTGCTGCAGATCAGCGCGGGTCTCGACTTCGTCGGGCTGTTCACGCCGAGCCCCGGTGTACAGGTGGGCATCATCGCGGTCATCACCGTGTTCGTGCTGCTGTCGGTGCTGTCGGGGGTGACCAAGGGCATGAAGTGGCTGTCGACGACGAACCTCGTGCTGGCCGGCCTCCTCGTCGTCTACCTGCTGGTCTTCGGGCAGACCGAGTTCCTGCTGCGCGAGTGGGTGCAGTCGATCGGCAACTACGTGCAGAGCTTCGTCGGGCTGTCGTTCAACGTCAGCGCCTTCCAGGGCGAGGCGGGAGCGGCCTGGCAGGCCTCGTGGACGTCGTTCTACTGGGGCTGGTGGATCTCGTGGGCGCCCTTCGTGGGCATCTTCATCGCGCGCATCTCGCGCGGGCGCACGGTGCGGCAGTTCGTCCTCGGCGTGATCATCGTGCCGACGCTCATCACGATCCTCTGGTTCGCCGTGCTCGGCGGCTCCGCCCTGCAGCTCGAGCTCAGCAGGCCCGGCTCGCTCACCGGACCGGACGGCTCCGTCAACCTCGACACCGCCCTGTTCCGGATGCTCGACTTCGTGCCCGGCACCCAGGTGCTCACGGTCGGCGTGATCATCCTCATCGCCATCTTCTTCGTGACGTCGGCCGACTCGGGCGCGCTGGTGATGGGCATGATCGCGACCGGCGGTCAGCTCGAGCCCCCGCGCTGGGCGCGCATCTTCTTCACGCTGGCGACGTCGATGCTCGCCACGGCGCTGCTGCTCGCGGGCGGCCTGCAGGCCCTGCAGACCGCGGCCATCATCATCGCGCTCCCGTTCAGCATCATCATGCTGCTCATGTGCTGGTCGACCGTCGTCGCCTTCACCCGCGAGCGACGGGCGTATGACAAGGCCGCGCGCGGACAGCTCCTCGGGCAGATCGGCGAGCACTACGGGCTCGAGGTCGAGGCGCCGAACGACGCGGGCGCCCTGCACGAGCCCTCGTGGATGCGGCGGCTCGCCGGAAAGGTCCGTCGACGGGACGGGTAGACGGGGCGGAGGCGGCCGCGAGCCTCTGTTTCCCGTCGTGAACCCGACGGGAAGCGTGCCCGCAACCCCTCCTGCGCTACCGGATCGGCCGTCAAGATGAGCGCATGGCCAATGACGACACCCCCGGCGACGCGGGGAGAGATGTGTATGCGGGCATCCAGTCCGAGCGCGTCCGGCAGCTGAACGACATCGACGAGCCGGGCGACGGCGCGTACGTCCTCTACTGGATGCAGCAGTCGCAGCGCGCGGAGTTCAACCACGCCCTGGAGTACGCGGTGCACCGCGCGAACGAGCTCGAGCAGCCGCTGCTCGTCTGCTTCGGCATCACCGAGGACTACCCCGACGCGCAGGAGCGGCACTACTCCTTCATGCTCGAGGGGCTCGCCGACGTCGCGCAAGCGCTCAAGAAGCGGGACATCACCTTCGTCGCCCAGCGCGGCACGCCGGACGACGTCGCGGCGAAGCTGTCGAAGGACGCGTCGCTCGTCGTCACCGATCGCGGGTACCTCCGCATTCAGCGACAGTGGCGCGATCGCGTCGCGAAGGACGCGAACGTGCCCGTCGTGCAGGTCGAGAGCGACGTCGTCGTGCCGGTCGAGCTCGCGTCCGACAAGAAGGAGAGCGCGGCGCGGACCCTCCGCCCGAAGATCACGAAGCACCTGGAGCGCTTCCTCGTGCCGCTCCGTGCGACGACGGTGAAGAACACGAGCCTGGACAAGCAGATCACGGGGGAGGACCTCAGCGACGTCCCGAAGCTCCTCCAGAAGCTGTCCATCGCGCGCGACGTGCCCGCGGTGGCGATCTTCACGGGCGGCACGACCGCGGCGAAGAAGATGCTGCGGGCCTTCATCGAGGATTCGCTGCCGCACTACGCGGAGAATCGCAATCAGCCGCAGACGAACGACGTCTCGCACATGAGCAAGTACCTGCACTTCGGGCAGATCTCGCCGGTCCATCTCGCGCTCGAGGTGAAGAAGGCCGGTGGAGGCGAGAACGTCGACGGGTTCCTCGAGGAGCTCATCATCCGCCGCGAGCTGCCGCAGAACTACGTCTTCTACGAGCCGCACTACGACTCCTATCAGGGGCTGCCCGAATGGGCGCGCGAGACGCTGCAGAAGCACGCGAAGGACGAGCGCGAGCACGTCTACACCCGCGCCCAGCTCGAGAAGGGCGAGACGCACGACGAGTACTGGAACGCCGCCATGCGCGAGATGGTCGTCAGCGGCTACATGCACAACCACATGCGGATGTACTGGGGCAAGAAGATCATCGAGTGGTCGAAGACGCCCGAGACGGCCTATCGGACGGCGCTGTACCTCAACAACAAGTACTTCCTCGACGGGCGCGATCCGAACTCCTTCTCGAACATCGCGTGGCTCTTCGGCCAGCACGATCGTGGGTGGACGGAGCGCGACGTGTTCGGGACGGTGCGCTACATGAACGCCGCGGGCCTGGAGCGCAAGGCTGATCCGAAGGCGTACGTCGAGAAGGTCGAGAAGATCGCCGAGCAGGTCGAGTCGGAGGGCTGAGGCGTCCGGCCCGGCGATGCCCGTCGGCGCAGCGCACGGCTCAGCCGCGGCCGCGGCTCCGTCGGCGGAGAAGGGCGAGCAGCCCGCGCCAGCCCACGAGGAAGAGCAGCAGGACGGATGCTGCGACGATCACGAACGCGACCTGCACACCCTGTCCCGACACGGCGCGCAGCAGCATCCCGCCCGCGACGGTGATGGCCCAGACGGGCAGGCCGGTGCGGACGACGGCTAGCGGCGCCCGCCACGCGAGCGACAGCACCCAGCCCACGACGAGCGCGAGCAGGAACGGCCACGACGTGGTCCAGAGCCCGGCGAGGATGCCCTCGGTGTGGCTGGCGCGGCCGATCGCCGCGAAGACGACGATGAGCACGGCGTCGATCACGAACGCCGTCACCCTGCGGCGGACGACGACCGCGTCCGTCGTCCGGCGTGAGCCCGAGTCGGTCATACCGTCAGGCTAGCCGGGGCCGCGGCATCCGGCTCGTCACACCTGCAGCGGACGCGCGACGTCGAGGCGGTCGTGGTCGATCAGCCACCGGATCGACTCGAGGATCGCCGCCTCCGGCTCGTACCGCGGCGCGAAGCCGAGCACGCGGCGCGCCTTGTCGATGCTGAGGTGATGGTTGCGGAACAGGTGCCCCCAGCTCGCGTTCGCATGCCGTTCGGTGTTCTCGGCGCGGAACTGCTCCCACGAGATGGGCTCGAGCGTCGCCGCCTGACCGAACCAGGATGCCGCGAGCTCCGCGTAGCCGCGGACGCTCAGCGACGAGGGGGCGACGGCGTGGAAGTCCTCGCCCGCGGCGGCGTCGCGGTGCGCGACGGCGAGCTCGAACACCTGGGCGACGTCGTCGGCGTGCACGTGGTGCATGAGCTCGGAGCCGATGCCGGGGATCCGGAGCGTGCCCCCCTCCGACAGCGTGCGCCACACCGAGAGGTCGCCGTTGCCGAGCGGGCCGACCGGCGACCACCCCGGGCCGACGATGTGGCCCGGGTGCACGGAGGTCGTGACGAGGCCGCCGTCGGCGGTCTCGCGCTGCAGCATGCGGGCGATGGCCTCCTTCTGGATGCCGTACTCGTCGAACGGGGGCGTCCCCTGCCCCTCGTGGATCGGGGTCTTCAGCGCCGGACCGTAGCGCCACAGGGTTCCGCAGTGCACGAGGTGCTCGACGCGGCCGCGCAGCGCGTCCACGAGTGCGGTCGCGGACTCCAGCGTGAAGCAGAGGAGGTCGACGACGACCTCGGGATGCTGCGCCAGCACCGTCCGGCCGAACTCTCCCGCGGCATCCTGCTGCTCCCGGTCGGCCACGACCTGCGCGACGGCGCGCCACTCGGGGACGTCGACGTACGCGCTGCTCGACCCGCGCGTGATGTTCACGACATCGTGGCCGGCGCGCACGAGGCGCGGCACCAGGAACGAGCCGATGTGGCCGCTTCCGCCGATGACGACTATCCGCATGGGGTCCGCTCCGTCGTGTGCTCCATGCCCTCATCCTGCCGGTTCGGTCGGTACGGGCCGGTTCGGTTGACTCTTCGGGCGGGAATCATGGGCGGGATGCCGCGGCTCGCGTCAGGCGAAGGCGCCGGCAGTCGGGAATAGCCCGTGCGATTAGTTGTTGAGTCAAGTAATACCGCGGCATCCCGTCGCGCATCGAACGAAGGACTTCGGCATGACCGCCTCGCCCCTCGACTGGCGCCCTGCGCCCATCCGCACCCTCGGGGCGGCTGCCGACGCCACCCGCATGGACACCGTCGAGCTGCTCGTCGGCGACCTCGACGCTCAGACCGCGTTCTACCGCGACGCCGTCACGCTCGACGTGCTCGACCAGTCGGGCGCCCGCGCGACGCTCGGCCGCGACGGCATCCCGATCGTCACGCTGACCCACATGCCCGACCTCCCTCCGGTCGACCGGCACGCCGCCGGGCTGTACCACACGGCCATCGCGTTCCCCGATCGATCGGCGCTCGCCGCGGCGGTGCTGTCGATGGCGCAGCGTGCCGGCCACCTCTATCAGGGCGCCACCGACCACACCTTCAGCAACGCGTTCTACTTCAGCGACCCGGAGGGCAACGGCATCGAGCTGTACTGGGACCGTCCGGTGGAGATCTGGCAGAACAAGCCCGAGGGGTGGATGCCGACCAACACCGCCATCGATCCGAACGCGTTCCTGCGCACCCACCTCGACCCGAACCGGACCGCGGACGACGCCGCGACGGTGGGGCACGTGCACCTGCAGGTCGGCGACATCGCCGCCGCGCGCCGCTTCTACGTCGACATGCTCGGCTTCGACGTGATCATGGACCTCGGCTCCGCCCTGTTCATCTCGGCCGGCGGTTATCACCACCACATCGGACTGAACACATGGCACAGCGCCGGCGCCGGACCGCGGGCGGTGTCGCTCGGGCTCGGCGACGTGAGGCTGCGCATGCCGGAGCGTGGCGACATCCTCTCGCTCGCCGACCGCGCCCGCCACCACGGCGTCTCGACCGAGGACGACGGCAGCGCGCTGCGCCTGCGCGACCCGTGGGGCACGCTCCTGACCGTCGCTCCCGAGGGGGTCGCGGCGTGAGCGGGGTCGCCGACGACCGGGGCACGCTGCCATCGCCGGTTCCGGCCGGTTCGGTGGATCCGGCCCGTCCGGCAGACGCGACCGATTCGGCCGGTGCGGTGCCGGAGGCGGAGATCCGCACCACGGTGACGGTGCCCCTGCGCTTCGCGGACGGCTTCCGCGCGGAGGCGCGGGTGTCGACGTTCCGCCACCTCGTCGACGGCGCCGAGCACCTGCTGCTGAGCTTCGGCGGGGGAGCGGATGCCACCGCCTCCGATCTCGCGCCGGCACCGCTCGTGCGGCTGCACAGCGAGTGCCTGACCGGCGACGTCTTCGGCTCCGAGCGCTGCGACTGCGGACCCCAGCTGCGCGAAGCCGTCGAGCGCCTGTCCATCGCGGGCGGCGCGCTGCTCTACCTGCGTCAGGAGGGGCGCGGGATCGGCCTCTACGCGAAGCTCGACGCCTACGCGCTGCAGGATCAGGGTCTCGACACGTACGAGGCCAACGCCGCGCTGGGCCGGGGCGAGGACGAGCGGGACTACACCGCCGCCGTGCAGATGCTGCGTGCCACCGGCATCCATCGTCTGCGGCTCCTCACGAACAACCCCGACAAGGCTGCGCAGCTGGCCGGGCACGGCATCGCGGTCGAGGAGGTGGTGCCGACGGGCGTTTACCTCACCGCGGCGAACGCGCGCTATCTGCAGGCCAAGCGCGACCACACCGGGCACCTGCTCGACTTGACGGCGGCGTGATGTATCCCGTTCCGCGGATGTCGCCGGCCGAGGGCGAGGCGTGGCTCGGGCTGATCCGCGTGTGCGAGCTGCTGCCGAGCGAACTCGATTCGCAGCTGCAGCGCGACGCGGGCATGACGCACTACGAGTTCGCCGTGCTGACGTTCCTCCGGTGGGCGCCCGAGTCCTCCGCGTCGATGAGCGAGATCGCGGAGGCGACCAGCGGCAGCCTGTCGCGGCTGTCGCACGTGTGCTCGAGATTGGAGCGGCGCGGGCTGATCGCGCGCTCCCCCTCACCCGAGGATCGCCGTGTGACCACCGTCGTGCTGACGGGCGAGGGGCGGCGGGCGCTGATCCGCGCGATCCCCGGTCACATCGAGACCGCCCGCCGGCTCGTCGTGGATGCGCTGTCGGAGGAGGATCTCGCGCATCTCGCCCGCATCACCGCCCTGCTGGTCGCACAGCTCGACCCCGAGAGCCGTTTCGGCTCACCGCGCTGAGCGCAGATCGCTGCGGGCGGCGCGTAGGGCGCTGCCCGCGGCATCCGCTCGGCTCTTCACGTGACGCTCGCTACGGAAATCGGTGTCGCCGCGCCCGTTCACCTGACGCTCGCTGCGGGAATACGCCGGCGGTGACAGCAGCACGTGTCAGGTGAGGGCGATCGGATGCTGCGCCGGCTCGCCGCGCTGCGCACAGGGCAGCGCGGGTCAGCCCCGGCGCAGGTCAACGCGGAACGACCGGACCCAAGCGGCGACGGACCGCGATCGTCGTCACGGCGATGATGACCAGGCCCGACACGAGGGCGACCGACAGCGCGCCGAAGCCCGCCACGGCCGTCGAGATCGTCGCGCCGACGAGGGCGTAGGAGGCGATGGCGGCGTACCAGATCGATCCGCGCGAGACGACGAGGAACAGCACCGCGGTACCGGCGGCCGCGGCGATCACGAGGATCTGCCACGTCGTGCCCCAGCCGCCCTCGATCGGTGCGCCCGAGCCCTGCACGACCGTGGCCACGTTGACGAAGAACGCCATCGAGGTCCAGCCGGCGTAGACGCCCTGCGAGAGGTACAGCGCGACGCGGTCGATCCGCCGCCAGCCGGCGATCTCCTCGCGGCCCTGCGAGATGCGCGCCCACGCCACGAGGTTCGCCCCGACGATCAGCACGAAGACGACCAGCGTGAGCGGCGACTGCTGACCGACCGCGGCGGCGGAGAGCCAGAGGAAGAATCCGACGTAGAGGGCGGAGTTGGGCGCGACGAGCCGGTCGCGCAGAGGGGAGTCCTGCACGCTCGGACGCGCCTGCAGCAGAGACCAGAAGATGCTCGCGACGATGATGAGTCCCCAGATGCTGAACATCGGCCCGGGCGGCACGATGGGGGAGAAGTCCGCCCCGCCCTGCAGCTCGGTGGGCGACAGCAGGTCGAACGCCAGGGACGACACCGGCTGGCCGATCGCCAGGATCAGCACCAGCAGTCGGCCTGCCGAGATGCGCCGGCTCGTGGCCGATCCTCGTGCGCGGGTCATCGTGGTCA
This sequence comes from Microbacterium jepli, assembly GCF_047237905.1. Classification (NCBI taxonomy): domain Bacteria; kingdom Bacillati; phylum Actinomycetota; class Actinomycetes; order Micrococcales; family Microbacteriaceae; genus Microbacterium; species Microbacterium jepli. Next base: position 39,053 of record NZ_JBDFLW010000006.1, read on the forward strand.
TGGGACACCTCCGTGAGTGCGAGCCGTGCGAGTGGACGGCACCTTTCTCAGAGATTCGTCCCGCACGGCCTTCGCGGATGCACCTTGCGCGAAAGCGGATGCCGCGCTACGCGGTCGCCGACCTCAGCGCGTCGACGTCGCGCGGCTACGGCAGGATCGCGTCGACGTAGCCGCCGTCGACCCGCACCGCGCCGCCCGTCGTGGCCGACGCCAGCGGTGAGGCGAGGTAGACCACCATGTTCGCGATCTCCTCGGGCTCGATGAGCCGCTGGAGCAGCGACTGCGGGCGGTGGCTGCGCATGAACTCGCGCTGCGCCTCGTCCCACGGCAGATCGCGATCGACCAGCTCGTAGACGAAGTCCTCGACGCCGCCGGTGTGCGTCGGGCCGGCGATCACCGAGTTGACCGTGACGCCCGTGCCCGCGGCGGCCTTGGCGAAACCGCGCGAGACGCCGAGAAGCGCCGTCTTGGAGACGCCGTAGTGGATCATCTCCGCCGGGATCACGACGGCCGAATCGCTCGCGATGTTCAGCACGCGGCCCCATCCGCGCCCCATCATCCCGGGCAGCAGGAGGCGGGTCAGCCGCACGGCGGCCAGCACGTTGACGTCGAAGTACCGCCGCCACTCCTCATCGCCGATCTCCAGCGCCGGCGTCGCACCGAAGATGCCGAGGTTGTTGACCAGCACGTCGACGTCGCCGGCCTCGTCCACGAGCCGCTGCGCGCCGTCCTCCGTCGTGACGTCGGCGGCGACGGAGAGGATGGATGCCGTGGCCACCTCCTCGCGGATGCGCCGGGCCGCAGCATCCGCCGTCTCCTCGGAGCGCCCGTTGACGACGACGCGCGCTCCGGCCGCGGCCAGTCCACGGGCGATGGCGAAGCCGATGCCCGCCGTGGAGCCGGTGACGACGGCCGTCCGGCCGGAGAGATCGATCTGCATGCCAGCCATGCTGGCACGGCGCGCGGGGGGAGGTCCCGGGGCTTGCGGCGTCCAATCGCCGCCGCGGCGTGTGCACAACACAGGCGATCCGGGATCAGGCGGCAGCGCTATGCCCGGAAAGTCGCGGCTCGTCCAGTGAGCGGTGGGCGATCTGCCTGCGTTGTGCACAGCGGCCGGCGACGACCAGGTGCGAAGCACGGGGCTCGCGGTGTGCTCGTGGACGGCTCGCGTCACCGCGAAACATCGCAACATGCCGTCGCCGGGGAATGTGGAACGGCGTTTCGCGGAAAGGGGTGGCGGGCGCGGCGCCGCGGAGGGGGCGAGCGGGGCGCCGCGGCGCGAGCGGGTCAGTGCGCGCGGATGAGGTCGCCGTCCCAGTCGTAGCGCGTGGCGAGGCCGGCGCGGGCGCTGATGGTACGCACGTACTCCAGGATCTGCTCGCCGCGGGCGTCGCGGCCGTGGGGGACGGGGCGGCCGTCGTCCTCGATCCAGCAGGGGACGAAGGATGCGGCGACCTCGTCTCCGACCTCCAGCCGGGCGATCATCGTGTGCCGGCTCTCGGGGTGGAAGGGATACGCGGGCATCGCCGGATCGGGCACGAAGCCGAACATCTCGGCGCGGCCGGCGGCCCAGGTCGCGGCCTCCGCGGACGACTTGTGCGACGGCGTGAGGGCGTCGGTCACCGTGACGAAGTTGCCCAGGCCGTGGAAGATCGGCCGCCCCCGGTGGAGCTCCACCCCCCGGCCGATGTGCGCATGATGGCCGATGACGGCGTGCGCCCCGGCGTCGATCGCGGCATGGGCGACCTCGGTCTCGTAGTCCGCCAGCCGTGCGGGCATGTGGACGAGACCCTTGTGCAGGGCGACGACGAGGACGTCGGTCTCGGCCGCGGCCGCGGCGACATCGTCGCGGAAGGCCTGCAGCGAGGCGGGGTCGCAGAAGGTGCGCACGCGCGGCGGACCGCCGGGGTTCGCATTGCGCATCTCGTAGTGGGTGAGCACGTCGACGTACGCGCAGCCGGCCTTGCGGCTCGTCGCCCACGACTCGCGGGGCCCGACGCAGTTATAGCTGATCACGCCCACCCGGCGCCCGGCGATCTCCCGCACGGCGGGCTGCTTCGCGGCGGCGAGGTCCGCGCCGGCGCCGGTCGCGGCCATGCCGACGCGGGCGGCCGCGGCGATCGTGTCGGCGATTCCGCTCGCACCGGAGTCGTAGATGTGGTTGCCGGCGAGCGTGACCACGCCGAAGCCGGCGTCCGCGACGGCGGCGAGGTGACGCGGGTCGGCGGGCGGCGCGGGCACGTCGACGCTCGTCACCTCGGTCGTCGTCGAGTGCGGCACCTCGATGTGGCCGATCGCGAGATCGGCGGCCCGGAGGTGCGCCGACACATCGCGGAAGAAGCGTCCGGGCTCCGGCTGGTCGACGATCAGGTCGCCGACGGCCGCGATGACGAGAGGCTGCGCGGTCACGTCACACGCCCGCTTCCGGTGACGGAACCAGGGACGCGTCGGACTCATCCGCCGCCGTCTCCCATCGCCCCGGCGCCGACTCGATCAGCTCGCCCGCGTCGTCAGCGAGCAGCATCCGTTCGGCCAGCAGCGCATCCGTCGCCGCGGTGAACGCCTCGCGGTAGGCCTCGGCCGATGGGAACCGCCGACGCACCTCGGCCGGGGCGAGCGGCGTCATGGTCCCCGTGAGGCGCGCCGCGAATCCGGCGTCCGCCATCGGCGTCCAGTCGGGTCCCGACCCCTTCGCGGCGGGCGTGCCGTGCGGGGCGTATGCCGCGAGGGCGGCCTCGATCCACGGGGTGCGGATGCCGCCGAGCACGTTTCCATCGGCGTCGCGCCGCAGCATCCGCTCCTCCGGCACGTCGCCCGTCTCGTAGGAGAAACGGGCAGCGCGAGGTGCGGGACGACCGTCGATCGCGTCGACGAGCCGGTCGAAGAGGGCGCGCACCACGAGGTCCGAGCGGGCATCGGTGAGCGCCTCCCGCATCGGCACGCCCGTGTCGGCGTGGCCGGCCGCGGCGAGCGTGCGTGCGTTGGTGGCGTGGCGGCCGGGCCAGTCCTCGATGTGGGCGGCGCCGGCCAGCTGGTAGAGCCGGTAGGTGTCGGCCGGGTCGTCGGAGTCGTCGCGCAGCTGCGCGCGATGCGTCTCGGACTCGGTCTCGCTGAGGATCTCGAAGACCGGCACACCCACGTCGCGCACCGTCCGCCGGGGGTCCGCGAGGTCGACCGTCGCGGCATCCGGGGTCAGGGGCGGATACCCGGCGGGCCCGGCCCCGCCCGACGAGATGACGATCGCGACGCCGTCGACGAGTCCGCCGCGGGCGGTCGCGAAGCCCTCCTGCGCGAAGACCCGGCAGACGCTGCCGGTCGCCGACCAGCCCGAGAGCACGATGCGCCGGGTCTCGAGCGCGCCGAGCGCGTTCTCGCGGACGGCGGCGAGCGCGTCGGACAGTACGTCCCACTCCGTGCCGAGCCCCGGCACGAGCAGCCGCCCGTAACGGTCGGGGTCGAGCTGGTCGCGCATCAGCCGCGCGACGTCGGGGAACACCGTCACCCCGACCCACGCGTCACCACGGCGGATGAGGTGCGGCGCGAGCGCGTCCCACGTGAGACCCGCGTCGCGATGCGGATGCAGCGGCTCGACGTGCGTCACCCCGGTGGCATCGCGGAGCGACGAAGGCCGTCGCACCAGCACGCGGGTGCGATACGGGATGCCGCTCTCCCGCCGCCGCGGAGCGCCCGGGTCGCCCGTCTCCCACGTGCCCGCCGCGCCGGACAGCAGGAACTCCTCCTCGACGTAGCGGGCGCCGTCGAGATCGACGGTGAGGTCGGAGAGGGCGGGGACATCGGCGCCGGATGACGCGAGAGCGGTGCCGAACGGCGCTCGCGCACCGTCGAGGGACGTGACGGACCAGGCAGAGGGTTTCATCGGCGAAGCCTTCCGGGAAGGGTTGTGAATCATCAGTCTACTTGATAAGTTTCCGGATCGAGGGTGTCGACGAGTGACCCCTGACCCTTGCAAAGGAGCAACGAATGTCACACCGACGCCCTGCTGCGGCGCTGCTCGCCATCGCCGCGGTCACCGCGCTGACGATGTCCGGCTGTGCCGCCTCGACCGATGCCGCCACCTCTGAGGGAGGCCGCGGCGACAAACTCGCCCTCCAGTTCACCGGCATCCCCATCAGCCTCAACCCCGCACTCGCCGGCGGCGGCGGCAGCGTCGTCTACACGGCGCTCGCCTACGACCCGCTCATCTACTTGAGCGGTGACGGCGACCTCGTGCCCAGTCTGGCGACCGATTGGTCGTTCCGCGACGCCGACAACACCCAGCTCGAGCTCACCATCCGCGACGGCGTGACCTTCCAGGACGGCGCCGAGCTCGACGCGCAGGCCGTGGCCGACTCGATGAACTACTTCATGGGCGCCGGCGGCGGTCAGGTCCCCACCGTCGGGCCGATCGACACGATCACCGCGGAGGACGACGACACCGTGCTCGTCACCTACTCCACCCCGTATCCCGCCGGGCCGTCCAAGCTCACGCAGCTGAACCAGCTCGGCCTCATCATCGGGCCCGAGGGCGTGAAGAACCCCGAGTCGCTCCTGACGACGATGGACGGCACCGGTCAGTACCGCTACAACCCCGACACGTCCGTCGCCGAATCCAGCTACGTCTACGACCGCTGGGACGGCTACTGGAACACCGACGCGCAGAAGTACGACCAGATCTCCATCCAGGTGATCGGCGACCCCAACGCGGTCATCTCCGCGGCCACGACCGGCCAGGTGCAGTTCGCCGGCGGCGGGGCCGACACGGCGGAGGCCGCCACGGCGGCGGGTCTGAACCTGCTGTCCGCGCCGTACTTCAACTACGGCCTCATCGTGCTCGACCGCGACGGGACCATCGTGCCCGCGCTGGGCGACGAGAAGGTGCGCCAGGCGATGGGCTACGCGATCGACCGCGACGCCATCGTCTCGGCCCGCGGCGGCGACGAGTTCGCCACCGCGCTCTCCCAGCTGACGACCGACCAGGAGATCGGCCACGTCGCCGCCGCCGGGTTCGACTACGACCTCGACGCGGCCAAGAAGCTGATGGCCGAGTCGGGCTACCCCGACGGCTTCTCCATGACGCTCCTGTCCGAGACGCCGCTGGACAACCAGTCGCTCATCACGCAGACCGCGATCGCCCACCTGGGCGAGATCGGCGTGAACGTCACGCTCGACGTCGCCAGCGCCATCCCCGACTTCATCGGCAAGGCCGGCAGCAAGCAGTACCCCGCCATCATCTGGCCGATCGTCGGCGACGTCGCGTCGGACTACTCGCAGACCTTCACCGGCCCCGGCTTCACGAACGCCTTCGGCGTCACCGATCCCGAGCTGGCGGAGCTCACGCAGGCCGCGATCCTGGCGACCGGAGACGACAAGGATGCTGCGGAGCAGGCCGTCACCGAGCGGTCCAACGAGCTGGCGTGGTTCCTGCCGCTGATCGCGACGAACAACGTGTACTACATCTCGCCGGACGTGCAGAACGTGCGCGTCTCCACGCTGAACCCGAACCCGATCCCGGTCGCGCCCTCCGCCGACCTGGCCTGGTCCCCGGCATCCTGATGACGTCCGGGCCGCACCGAAGGGAGATGAGATGACGCTGCTGGTGATCCGCCGCGTGCTGATGTCGATCGTGCTGATCTTCGTCTCGACGCTGACGATCTTCGTGCTGATGTCGCTGGTCCCCGGAGATGCGGCCCAGACGATCCTCGGCGAGAACGCCACCCCGCAGTCGGTCGACTACCTGCGCGAGCAGCTCGGCCTGAACCAGCCCCTGTGGCAGCAGTACGGCAACTGGGTGCTCGGCGTGCTGCGCGGCGACCTCGGCAAGTCGATCTACAGCGGCGAACCGGTCACGAAGCTCGTCGGCGGCCGCATGGGCGTCACCTTCGCGCTCATGATCGGCTCGACCGTCGCCATCGCGATCCTCGGCATCGTGATCGGCCTGGCCAGCGCACTGCGCGAAGGCTGGATCGGCCGCACGATCGACGCCCTGTCGCTGGTGGGCTTCGCGCTCCCGAGCTTCTGGATCGCGATCGTGCTGGTGGCGATCTTCGCCGTCGGACTCCGTCTGTTCCCCGCGACCGGGTACGTGCCCCCGGCCGCGGGGACGGGCCCGTGGCTCAACTCGCTGGTGCTGCCGGTTGCGGCGCTCTCGCTCGGCGGGGTGACGGTCATCGCGAAGCAGATGCGCGACTCGGCCCGCCGCGAGCTGGAGCGCGACTACGTGCGGGTGCTGCGCTCGACCGGCGTCTCGGAGACGCGCATCGTGCTGCTGCACGTGCTGCGCAACGCCTCCATCCCCACCACCACGCTCATCGGGCTCATGGCCGTCGGCGCGCTCAGCGGCGCGGTCTTCATCGAGAACGTCTTCGTCCTGCCGGGCCTCGGCAGCCTCGTCACCTCGGCGGCGACCCGGCACGACCTGCCGGTCATCCTCGGCGTGGGCGTCGCCTTCACCGCGATCGTCATCGTCATCAACCTCGCCGTCGACCTCGCCTACGCCTCCCTGAACCCGAAAGTGCGCCAGAGCCGATGACGTCGCCCACCCTCCCCGTCCTGGCCGGCGAGCCGGCCCCGGTCACGCGCCCGGTCTCCACCGGCCGGCCGCCGTCGGCCTCCCTGACCCGCGCGCTGCTGCGCAAGCCTCTCGGCGTCGCCTCGCTCGTCGTGGTGCTCCTCCTGGTGCTCGCGGCGATGTTCGCCCCGCTGCTATCGCCGTGGGATCCGCTGGCCCAGGACCCGTCCGTCGCCCGCCAGGGTCCGTCGGCGCTGCACTGGCTCGGCACCGACCTCCTCGGGCGCGACCTCCTGACCCGCATCATGTACGGCGGCCGCGACTCGCTCCTGGGCGTCGCGGAGGCGCTGCTGGTGATGCTCGTCATCTCCGTGCCCGTCGGCATCCTCGCCGCCTACATCCGCGGCGCGTTCGACCGTGCGGTGCTGTCGGTCATCGACATCGTGATGTCGATCCCGGCCATCCTCATCACGCTCGCGTCGCTGGCGATCTTCAACAACAGCATGCTCGCCGCCATGATCACGATCGGCGTGCTCGCCTCCGCCGCGTTCACCCGCGTGTTCCGCAGCGCCGTGCTGGCGCAGCGACAGGAGCCGTTCGTGCAGGCCGCCGTGGTGACCGGCCTGCCGACCTCGCTCATCCTCTTCCGGCACGTGCTGCCGCAGGCGCGCGGCACCATCCTCGTGCAGGCGTCGCTGTTCGCCGCAGCCACGCTGGGCATCCAGACCGGTCTGTCGTTCCTGGCCTTCGGGCCGCCGCCGCCCGCGCCCACCTGGGGCGGGATGGTCGCCGAGGCGGCCTCGGCGATCCAGTCCTTCCCCTGGATGTTCGTGCCCACCGGCGGCGTCATCGTCATCGCGACCCTCGCGCTCGGCCTCCTCGGCGACGCCCTGCGCGACGTGACCGCCGAGCAGGTGCAGCAGCGCGGCGCGCCGACGCGCTCCGTCCGCGCGCCCCGCGACGCCGCCCGGCCCGCCGACGCGGTCGAGGCACGTCGACACACCGCCGACCCGCTGCTGGCGGTCGACGACCTCACCGTCGCCTTCGGCGCGGGCCGTGAGCCGCTCACCGTCGTCGACGGCGTCACCTTCGACGTCGGCCGCGGTGAGATCCTCGGCATCGTCGGCGAGTCCGGCAGCGGCAAGACCGTCACGGCGCTGGCGACCATCGGCCTCCTCGGCCGCGGCGGCCGGGTGACAGGCGGCACCGTCTCGTTCGAGGGGCGCACCATCTCCGGCGACGCCGCCGCGATGAAGGCCGTCCGCGGCAGCGGCATCGCCTACATCTCCCAGGAGCCGCTCGTCGCCCTCGACCCCTCGTTCACCGTCGGCTTCCAGATCGTCGAGGTCGTGCGTCGTCACGACAAGACGTCGCGCGCCGACGCCCGCCGCCGGGCGATCGAGCTGCTCGCCTCGATGCGCCTGCCCGACCCCGAGCGCGTGTTCCGCAGCTACCCGCACCAGATCTCCGGCGGCATGGCCCAGCGCGTCGTGATCGCGAAGGCGCTCGCCGGCCGCCCGCGGCTGCTGATCGCCGATGAGCCCACCACCGCGCTCGACGTGACCGTGCAGGCCGAGATCCTCTCCCTGCTGTCGAGCCTGCGCGACGAGACGGGCATGTCGATCATCCTCGTCACCCACGACTGGGGCGTCGTCGCCGAGACGTGCGATCGCACGCTGGTCATGTACGCCGGGCAGCTGGTGGAGGAGGCGAGTGTCGACGCCCTGCTGGGCGCCCCGCGGCATCCGTACACGCGCGGGCTCCTCGCCTCCGACCCGCACGGCGCGCGCCGCGGCGACATCCTCCCCACCATCGGCGGAGTCGTGCCGCCGCCCGGATCCTGGCCCGACGGCTGCCGCTTCGCCGCGCGCTGTCCGCTGGCCACCCCCGAGTGCTCCTCCGGCCCCATCGCCCTGCGCGAGGCCGGTGCAGAGCGGGTGAGCCGCTGCATCCGCATCGGCGCTCTCGTCGACGAGGAGGTCCGCGCATGAGCGACACCACCCCCGTGCTGGAGGTGCGCGACATCCGCGTCGAGTACGGCTCCGGCCGCAAGCGCTCGACGGCCGTCGAGGGCGTCGGCTTCGAGGTGCGCCGCGGGCGCACGCTCGGCCTCGTGGGCGAGTCGGGCTCCGGCAAGACCACGATCGGCATGGCCGTGCTCGGCCTCGTGCCGGTCGCCGCGGGCGAGATCCGCTTCCTCGGCCAGCCGGTCCACGACGTCTCCGCGAAGCGTCGGCGCGAGCTCGGCAAGGTGCGCCAGGTCATCTTCCAGGACCCCTACAGCTCGCTCGACCCGCTGCGCACGATCGGCTACAGCCTCATGGAGCCCGCACGGTTCCATGGCATGACGGCGGATGCCGCGGCATCCCGTGCCCGCGAGCTGGTCGCGACGGTCGGACTCGACGAGGGCGCGCTGGTGCGGTATCCCGCACAGTTCTCCGGCGGTCAGCGCCAGCGCATCGCGATCGCCCGCGCGCTCATGACCGACCCCGAGTTCATCGTCTGCGACGAGCCGGTCAGCGCCCTCGACCTCTCCGTGCAGGCGGACGTGATGAACCTGCTGACGCGTCTGCAGCGCGAACTGGCGCTCAGCCTGCTGTTCATCTCGCACGACCTCGCGATCGTGCGCCAGATCTCCGACGAGGTCGTCGTGCTGCGCGGCGGCCGGATCATCGAATCCGGTCCGACCGAGCAGCTGTTCGCCGCCCCGCGCGAGGACTACACGCGCGCGCTGCTGGACTCCGTGCCCCAGGCCGGGCACGCGTCCCGCCGCTCCACCCCGCTCGCTCAGGAAGAGACCCGCTGATGCCCCACATGCCCGTCGACGATGTGTCGCTCTGGTACGACGAGTTCTCCGGAGAGGGGATGCCGATCCTGGCCAGCGCCTCGTCGTTCGAGCCCGGCGGCTACCCCGAGATCCTGTCGCGCGATCCGCTGGGTCGCCGCGTCATCCAGATTCAGGCCCGCGGATGGGGACGTTCGACCCACCTCGCCGAGACCCCGCCCGACGGCTGGCTCGACACGTGGGCCGACGACGTCTGCCGCGTCGCCGACGCGCTCGGGATCGACCGGTTCGTCTACACGGGCGTCTCGCACGGCGCCGGCATCGGATGGCACCTCGCCCGCCGGCATCCCGAGCGCCTCGCCGCCCTCATCTCCGTCGTCGGGGCCCCGCACGACCGTGCGGGCGGCACCGCCAGCTCGGCCGGTCGCGCGGCGGTCATCGCCGGCCGCAAGGACCCGGACGTGATCCGCGCGCAGTTCGGGAAGCTCGCGGGGTGGACCGACGAGCCGCGTCGCGAGGCCGGCCGCGAGCACATGTTCCGGCGCATGATCGAGAATTTCGCCGGTCAGTCGGAGGAGGAGGCGCGCATCAACCAGGGCAAGCCGTTCCCCGAGGCGCGCACCGACGAGGAGCTCGCCGAGATCTTCCGCTCGATCAGGGTGCCGGTGCTGATCCTCGGCGCTCTGCGCGACGGCGTCATCAGCCCGGAGGCGACGCTGCGCGCCGCCGTCAACGTGCGCGGAGCCAAGGCCGTCCTCTGGGAGGACGAGGGCCACATGATGGCGGGCGAGAGCCCGGCACGCCTGGCGAGGGAGGTCGCCGTCTTCCTGTCCGAGATCGAGGGCTCGGCCCATCCCGCCGACGGCATCGTCTCGGATACCTTCGCTCCATGAACGAGCAGCTGCCCCCTCGCGCCACCAGCCTCGCCACCGACGAGCTGTACTACACGCTCAACCGTCTCTCCCGGTCGATGAACCGCGCCGCCGACGACATCTCGTGGCGGCACGGAGTGAGCCTGGCGGAGTTCAACGTGCTGCTCGTCCTGGCGGAGGGCGTGCTGCTGTCCTCGGCGCAGCTCGCCCGTCGCGCGTTCGTGACGCCCCAGTCGAGCCACCAGGTGGTCTCCACGCTGGTCGCGGGCGGCCTCGTCGAGACCGTCGAGCATCCCACCGACGGCCGCATCAAGCTCGCCCGCCTCACGGACGCGGGCTGGGAGGTGCTGGATGCCGCGCGAGGCGAACTGCGCGTGATGCAGGCCCGTGCGATGTCGGACCTGAGCGAAGCCGACCGCGAGCGGGTGCCCGCCATCCTGGCCACCCTCGCCGAGACCCTCCAGGGCGGCTGGTTCGGCGACGTGGAGGCCGCCGAGGCGGCCGCCGCCCGCCGGCCGCTGCGCGGCACGCTCGCCCGCACCCCCGACATCCGTCCTCTTCCCCACGCCGACAGAAAGAAGCCCTCATGACCGGCGCCCCCCTCGACGGACGTCTCGTCCTGGACCTCACCACCGCCCTCGCGGGCCCCTACGCCACCCTCATGCTCGGCGGCCTCGGCAGCCGGGTGATCAAGGTCGAGAACCCCCACCGCGGCGGCGACAGCTCCCGCACCAACTCGCCCTATGCGACGCGCGACGGCCTGTCGCCGGTCAAGACCGCCGCCGACGACATGTCGGTGTCGATGCTGCTGCGCGGCCGCAACAAGGAGAGCATCTCGCTCGACCTGAAGACCGACGAGGGCCGCGCGGTCCTGATGGACCTCATCGCCCACGCCGACGTGCTCGTCGAGAACTACAGCGCCGGTGTCACCCGCCGGCTCGGCATCGACTACGAGGCCGTGCGCGCGGCCAACCCCCGCCTGGTCTACACCTCGATCACGGGCTTCGGCTCCGACGCGGGCGACGGCGGCAAGGCCATGGACACCATCGTCCAGGCCCTGAGCGGCATCATGATGACCGCGGGAGAGCCCGGCGACAGCCCGGTGCGCTTCGGCCTGCCCATCGCCGACCTGTCGGCCCCGCTCTTCGCCGTCATCGGCACGCTGGCCGCCCTCATGGAGGTCGATCGCAGCGGGGAGGGCCAGCACGTCGACGTGTCGATGCTCGGCGCGATGACGTCGCTCGTCGCCTGCGAGCCGTTCGACGCCTTCGAGTCGATGGGCTACCCCACGCGCACCGGCGACTACGTCCCCCGGCTGGCGCCGTTCGGCACCTTCCGCGCCTCCGACGGCTGGTTCGCCGTGTGCGGGCCCACCGACGCGTTCGCCGCGGGGGTGTTCCGCACCATCGACGCCCCCGAGCTCCTCGACGATCCGCGCTTCGCCGTGCGCGACGCCCGCGTGAGCAACTCCGACGAGCTGCACGAGCGGATGGCCGACTGGGCCGCGCACCGCACCGTCGACGAGGCCGTCACCGCCTTCGAGTCGAACGGCGTGCCGTGCGCGCCCGTCCGTGCCCTCGCCGACGCCGTCCGCGACCCGCGTGTGCAGTCGCGACGCGAGGTGGTCCGCATCCAGCATCCCGACTTCCACGTCGACACCGAGCTCTGGGGCACCGGCGTGCCGATCACCTTCAGCCGCAGCGAAGTGGGTCTCGACCGGCCCGCGCACGCGCTCGGCGCCGACACGCAGGACGTGCTCGAGGAGCTGCTCGGCTACTCCGCCGAGCGGATCGCCGGCCTCGCCGACGCACGCGTCGTATGAGCGGCGCGGCCGTGATCGGCGTCGTCGGGCGGGACGTGCCGATCGAGGTGTTCGACGCGGTCGACGCCCGGGTGCGACGGCTCGACGCGCTGCCGCGGGGCGCTGCCGGGCCCGTCTTCGCGGAGGCCTTCGCCGAGGCGGAGGAGATCCTCGGCACGGGCATCGACCCGGATGCCACGGCCACCCTCGCGCACGTGCTCGCCGACCCGTCGGGTCTCGCCGCGATCGTGCTGTGCAGTGACGCGGATGCCACGCAGCGCCTCTACTACGCCCTGCGCGAGCTCGCGCGGCGAGAGCACGGCCGCGGTCTTCCGCCGATCCACCTCGCCGACGTGCTCCACCTGCCGCGGGCGGCGTCCCTCGCCTACACCGCCGCCGAGGTCGCCCGGCTGCAGGAGGCGCTCGGCGACTGGACCGGACGGCGCCCGTCGGCGGGCGACGTCGCGGACGCCGCACGTGCGCGCGGACAGGTGCGGCGGATGCTGTGGCTGCTGGCCGACCTGCGCCCGGTGGTCAGCGGCGCGGAGTTCGCGGCGCTGCGCGCCCGAGCCGACGAGCTGGCACCCGAGGCGGCGCTCGTCGCGCTGCGGGAGGCCGTGGCATCCACCCGTCGTTCGTCTCCGTCCGACCTGCCGCGCATCGCCCTGACCGGAAGCTCGCAGTGGGGGCCGGCGGTCGTCGAGCGCATCGAGCAGCTCGGCGTGCGGGTCGTCGCCGACGACTGCGCGGGCGGTGCGCTCGGCCTCGAGCTCGACGTGCGCGAGCCGTCGATCGACGGCATCGCCGAGCGCGGCTGGCGCGACGGGCAGAGCGCGCACCGCGGCTCCGCGCCGGAGCGGGCCGCCGCCCTGGCCGTCCGCGCCGAGCGTGCCGGCGCCGCCGCGATCGTCTCCTACGCGCGGCGCCGCGATGACGCCGCCATGTGGGAGGTCGGCACCCTGCGCGCGGCGACCGCACTGCCCGTGGTGGTCGTGCACGAGCAGGCCGCCGGCGACATCGATCTTTCCGTCCTCCGCGACGGACTCGAGCAGATCGGGATGCTGCGATGACCGACGACCGACTCCGCACCGCGCGGGAGGCGCTCCGGCATCAGCGGGAGTGGTTCGCGCAGCTGCGCGCCGAGGCGGAGGCCGGGCGCCCCGTCGCGCTGGTGAACGCCGACGTGCCGCACGAGCTGTTCCGCGCCTTCGATGTGCCCTACATCGTGAACCAGTGGTGGTCGTCGGTGGCCGCCTCCCGGGGCGCCGCCCAGTCGGGCCTGGACGCCGTGGCCCGCGCGGGCCTGCCGCGCGACTCCGAGCCGTACAACACGATCGGCCTCGGGAACGTGCTGAACGGCGACGGGGACGACGTCGCCGGGTGGGGCGTCCTGCCGCGGCCGGCGCTGGTCGCGACCGACCGCACGGGCGATGTCACCGGCAAGCTGTTCGAAGCCTGGCGCGACGTCGTGGGCGTCGAGCTGTTCGCCTTCGAGAGCGCCGTGCAGACGGCGCCGGTCGAGGAGTGGTGGCGCACCGTCGCGGACCAGTGGGAGCACGTGGTCGGCAGCCGCCGCATCGACCTCATGGTCGCCGAGCTGCGGGAGCTCATCCCCGTGCTCGAGCGGATCAGCGGCCGGCCGTACGACGAGACGGCGCTGCGCGAGATCATGCGCCTCGGCAACGAGCAGGCCGAATGGAACCGCCGCACCCGCGACCTCATCGCCGCCGCGCGGCCGCTGCCGGTGCGGGTCACCGACACGATCCCGGCCGTGATGCTGCCGCAGTGGCACCGCGGCACGGAGTGGGGCAGGGACGCCGCGAAGGCGCTGCACGACGAGATCGCCGAGCGGGTCGAGGATGGCCGCGGCGTCGTGGCCGACGAGCGCGCGCGACTGATGTGGATCGGCCGCGGACTGTGGTTCGACATGGACTTCTACCGCCACTTCGAGGAGCAGTACGGCGCGGTCTTCGTGTGGTCGATGTACCTGTCGATCGCGGCCGACGGCTACGCGCGGTACGGCGGCGATCCGCTCCGCGCGCTCGCCTCGCGGTTCATCGGCTTCCCCGAGCGGCTCTACGTCGCACCCGAGGCCACCGAGTGGTACGTCGATCAGGCGCGGCAGCACGGTGTCGACGGCGTCGTGCACCTCGTCTCCGACGACCCCCGCGGCGGGTGGGCGATCACCCGGGCGCTCGAGGAGGCCGGCATCCCGGTGTTCGTGCTGCGCGCCGACAACGCCGACGATTCGGCCTACGACGCGGCATCCGTCCGCTCGCAGGTCGCGGACTGGCTCGCATCCAGCGTCGAGGCGGCCCGCGCGCGGCGCTGACCCGGCGGCGCTGACCGCGCGAGGCACTGACACGGCGGCGCTGACCGGGCGGCGCTGACCCGGCTGACGAGACCTGGGTCTATGGTCGGCGTCGCGCCGGGGACGGATGCTGGGGGTGCGGGGTCGGGTTGACCGCGCGCCCCGACGCCCGAGGAGACCCCATGCACGCTCGCACGCCGCTCGCCGGTGCCGCTCTCCTCGTGGTGGGCGCCTTCCTCTTATCGGGATGCACCGCGCCGAGCCCGAGCGGGCCGACGGCGTCACCCGCAGCATCCACGTCCGCTCCCGTCGCCGCGTCGACGTGCGTCGCCGATCCCGACGCCGCCATCGCCGCGGGGAAGACCGCCGCTCCGACGGGCGAGCTGCCGGCCGACCTCGTGGCGACCCTGGACGCCGCGGCGCAGCAGGCCTTCGACCTCGGCGCGTCGCCGGGCGCCATCGTCGGGGTGCAGACGCCGGAGGGTCGGTGGACGAAGGCCTACGGGCTGGCGGACCCGAAGGCCGGCAACGCGATGGCGGTCGGGATGCACACGCGCATCGCCTCGCTCACCAAGATGTTCACCGGCACGATCCTGCTGCAGCTGGCGCAGGAGGGGAAGCTGTCGCTCGACGACGCCGTCGACCAGTACGTCAGCGGCATCCCGAACGGCGACAGGATCACCCTGGCGCAGCTGGCCGACATGACGAGCGGCGTCAACACCTACACGGCGAACGAGGACTTCATCACGAAGTACTTCGCCGATCCCTCGGCGGTCTACACGCCGGATGAGCTCGTCGCGGCCACCGTCGAGGTCTCGCCGGCGGCCGATCCGGGTGAGCGCTTCCTGTACTCCAACGGCAGCACGATCATCCTCGGCGAGACGATCGAGAAGGTCACCGGCCGCCCGTTCGCCGATGAGCTGAACGAGCGCATCCTCGAGCCGCTGAAGCTGACCTCGACGTCGTGGCCGGGGGACTCGAACGCGATCCCGGAGCCGTTCGCCCGGGGATTCACCCTCAACGGGGATGCTGCGACTCCCGACAACCCGACGGATTCGACCGACTGGAACCCCTCGTGGGCCTGGACGGCGGGCGAGGTCATCTCGACCACCGACGACATGCTCACCATGGGCCGCGCCCTCGGCACCGGCGCCGGCATCCTCGACGACGACATGCAGAGGATCCGTCTCGAGAGCTTTCTCGACCCGTCACAGAGCCCGCCTGCCCCGGGCGCCGGCGGCTACGGACTGGCGATGGGCTGCGGCCAGGGCTGGGTCGGGCACGGCGGCGAGCTCTCGGGCTACAACTCGACGATGTTCTACGACACCGCGACCGACACCACGGTCGTGGTGCAGGCCAACAGCGACATCGCCTCCGGCGGCTGCGAGAACTCGCCGACCCTGCAGGACGACCCGGGCGACGAGGTCTGCGAGGCGCCGGCCGTCCGCATCTTCGTGGCCCTGTCGGGGCTGCTCGGTCAGACCTACGCGCCCCCGCCGCGGTCCTGAGCCGGGTCGCGCGTTTCCCGCGGTCGGCGGGCGGCTCGCACGTTGCGGTGGTCGGCGCTCACCTAACGCGTGCTGCGGGATCCGCCGGGCGGTAGCCGCAGGATGCGTCAGGTGAAGCCTCGGGGCCGGATGCCGCGGCCGCCGGGTGCGGCATTCTTTCGCCTCACCTGACGCACGCTGCGGAATCCGCCGCGCCGTAGCCGCGGCAAGCGTCAGGTGAAGCCGGCCGGCACGCTGTCACGGACGCGAAGGACCCCGGGACGGCGTCCCGGGGTCCTCGTCCTGCGTCGCCGCGATCAGCCGCCGATGGGGGTCGGGTTGGTCGGGTCGGGAGGAACCGGAAGCGAGCCCTTGACGCGGTTCTGGGCCTGGCACTGGCTCGTGCAGTTCGTCGCGCCGGCCGACAGCTCCACGGCGTCCTCGCCGAGCACGCCGCCCAGGCGTCCGCCGGGCTGCACGGTCCAGGTGGTGACGGTCGCCGTCTGGGAGGTCTTCGTGGCGACCTGGGGGCTGTCCTTGCCGAGCAGCATCTGGTGGGCGTTCGCACCGGTGGCGACAGCATCCACTCCGTTGCCGAAGTTGATCTTCCCGGTGTACTGGTTCACGAAGTAGAAGATGCCGGGCGCGAGGGTGTGCACGAGTTCGACGGGACCGGCGAACTCCGGCTCCATCTGGAAGATGCCGCCCTGCGCGCCGTCCTTCGCCTGGACCTTGAGCTTGCCGGCGTTGGTGGTGAGGATCGCGACGAGCGCGTCGTCCTTGATCTCGAGCCTGCTCAGGCGCACTCCCGCGCGCTGTGCGGCGGAAAGGGTCGGCACCTTCGAGGCGAAGATCACGGTCGGCGAGGTGACCATGCGCTGCGTGTCGGGCGCTCCGGTGAGCGTGTAGTCGTACACGCCGAGCGTGCGGGAGTCGATGGTGAAGGAGTTGTTGCGACCCGACACCGTGATCAGGCCCGAGACCGCCACGTCCTGGAGCTTGACGTCCTTGCCGGCTGCGGGGTTGTAGGTGGTGCCGTTGACGGTCACGGCGTAGTCGCCGCCCGCGGAGGTCGTCTTGGCCTCCGCGGCGCCGGCGCCGGCCAGCACGACGGCGGCTGCGGCGAAGACGGCGGCCGCGGCGAGGACGCCGCGACGTGCCAGGGGAATGCTTCTCATGCTCTTCTTCTTTCTCACAGGATCGGTGGGGGGAGCAGCACTCACCCTCCCCGTCGCCGGTGGGCGCGGACAATCGGACGTTGGTACTACGACCAAGGTGCAATGGCGGATGCTGCGCCTCCCCGCGAGGCTGGGATGCACGATGCGGACGAGACGTCCGATCACCCGTGGCGACCGGCCACAATATCGGAGAGGGAGAACCATGAGGAATCGACTGCTGGTGGGCGGTGCGGCACTGGTGCTGGTGGCGGCGCCCGCGGTCATCGGGCTCTGGGGCAACACCTCCTTCGCCCAGTCCGTGCCGGTGCGGGTGCCGGCGTCGGGTCAGGTGCAGACCGCGGTGCCGGTCTCGTCCGCGACGCCGACAGCGTCGCCGTCGCCGTCCGGGGCGACCGACGACCACGGCGGCGACGTGCCGCGCGACCAGCGCACCGAGCCGGGCGACGACCGGCGCGCGGACGGCGGCGACGACTTGGGCGGTCTGGACTCCGGCTCCGCAGGCTCGTCGGGCTCGTCCGGCTCAGACGACGCGGGGTCGGACGACCATGGCGGGTCCGTCTCCGACGGCTCCGGCTCAGGTGACTCCGGCTCCGGCTCGGACTCCGGCTCGGGCGACTCCGGGTCGGGCGACGCGGGTTCGGACTCCGGTTCCGACGACTCCGGTTCGAGCGGCCATGGCGGCTCGGGCTCGGGCTCGGGCGATTCCGGCCACGGCGGGTCGGACGACCGCTCGGGCTCCGGCGGTCACGGGTCGGACGACGGCGGATCCGACAACGACGGTTCCGGAGGCGACCACTGAGCATCGATTCCGCACCTGATGCGCCCCCGATCGACACGTCGTCGACCGGGGGCACAGCCGCGCCCCCATCCGCCGTTCCCTGGACGCGCCTCGTCGAGGCCCCGTCACGCGAGGCCGCGTCGCGTCGGACGCCGACCGCGCGCACCGTCGCCCTGCGCCTGGCGGCGGGCCTCGCGGCCGTCCTCATCGCGGTCGGGCTGCTCGGCGCATTCGCCGCGCAGTGGCTCGCCGAACGCGAGGCCGTCAACGACGCCGCCACCATCGCGGACGTGCTCGCCGAAGCCGTGGTGCAGCCGGCGGTGACCGACGCGCTCGCCGACGGAGATCCTGCGGCCGCGGAGGCGTTGGACGCGCTCGTGCGCAGCAGGGTCCTCGGCGACGAGGTCACGCGGGTGAAGATCTGGAGCCCCGAGGGCGAGGTGCTCTACGCCGACGAGC
This sequence comes from Microbacterium jepli, assembly GCF_047237905.1. Lineage (NCBI taxonomy): Bacteria > Bacillati > Actinomycetota > Actinomycetes > Micrococcales > Microbacteriaceae > Microbacterium > Microbacterium jepli. Next base: position 57,232 of record NZ_JBDFLW010000006.1, read on the forward strand.
CCCAGCTCATCGGCCGTACGTTCCCGCTCGACGAAGCCCAGCGCGAGGCGCTGTCAGATCCGCAGACGCGCGCCGACATCAGCGACCTCGACGAAGCCGAGAACGAGTTCGAGACGGGCGGGCGCCTGCTCGAGGTGTACCGCCCGGTGTGGACGCCCGACGGCCGGCAGCTCCTGTTCGAGGTCTACTTCCCGTACGAGCCGGTCGCCGCCCGCGCCGAGGGGCTCTGGCGCGGGTTCGCCGGCGTCACCACGAGCAGCCTCCTGCTGCTGGTCGTGCTGACCGCGCCGATCGTGTGGCGTCTGCTCCGGGGGCTGCGCACGGAGGAGAGGCGGCGCACCGCCCTCCTCGAGCACGCCGTCGACGCCTCGGACGCGGAGCGCCGGCGCATCGCCGGATCGCTCCACGACGGTCCTGTTCAAGAGCTGATCGCGACCACCTTCGCCGCCGAGAGCGCGGCGGGTGAGGCGGTCCGCCGCGGCGACGAGGGCACCGCTGCGCAGCTGCGCGGGGTCGCAGCATCCGTCCGGGGCAACATCCGCGTGCTCCGCTCGCTGCTGGTCGACATCTACCCGGCCGGACTCGCGGCGGCCGGCCTCCCGCAGGCGCTCGACGACCTTGCGGCCACCACGCGCACGCGCGGCGTGGACGTGCGGGTCACCATCGCGCCCGACCTGCGGCCGCTGACGGCCGAAGAGGAGCGGCTCGTGCACCGCATCGCCCAGGAGGTGCTGCGCAACGTGGCCGCGCATGCCGCGCCGTGTCGCGCCCGCGTCGATCTGCGCGGTGCCGCCGGCGGCGACGTGCGGCTGGAGGTCTCCGACGACGGACCCGGGTTCGACGTCGCGCAGGTCGCCTCGCGGCCGGCGGAGGGCCACCTCGGCACCCGGGTTCTCATCGACCTGGCGACCGAGGCGGGCGCAGAGCTGTCGGTGGCCGCCGCTCCGGGCAGCGGCGCCGCCTGGCGTCTGCGCATCCCGGCGGGCGCGTCTTACCGCGAGGGGGGCGGGACATGATCCGGGTGCTCGTCGCCGACGACCACGCCATGGTGCGCGAGGGACTGTCCGCCGTGCTCGCCGGCGACGGCGACATCGAGGTGATCGGGTCGGCCGCCCACGGCGCCGAGGCGATCGCCCTCGCCGTCGAGCTCGAACCCGACGTCGTCGTGATGGACCTCTCGATGCCCGTGATGGACGGCATCCAGGCGACGCGGGGCGTGCGCGGGCGGGTTCCGTCGACGCGCGTGCTGGTGCTCACGTCGTTCTCCGACCGGGCGCGCGTGCGGCAGGCCATCGAGGCGGGCGCGACCGGGTATCAGCTGAAGGACGCCGAGCCGGCCGACCTGCGCGCCGCGGTGCGCGCCGTCGCCGCTGGCAACGTCCCCTTCGACCCGCGCGTCGCGGGCGCGCTGCTCCCGACGGCCCCCGCGGAGGACGGTCTCAGCCCGCGCGAACGCGAGGTGCTGCGGCTGGTCGCCCGGGGCTACGCGAACAAGCAGATCGCGACCGAGCTCGGCATCGCCGAGCGCACGGTCAAGGCCCACCTCGGCAGCGTCTTCCGCCAGATCGACGTCGTCGACCGCACGAGCGCCGCCATCTGGGCCCGCGACCACCTGCCCGCCGCCGACTGAGTCGCCGCGGCATCCGCTCGTCCTGAGTTGACGCTTCCTGCGGAATTGACCGCCCGCTTCCCGCAACAGGCGTCAGGTGAGCAGGGCAGCGGATGCCGCGGCGTGAGGCAGCGGCTAGCGCGGCGCGCCGGGCCGGTCATAGGTGTGGCCGAGCGCCGTCGAGATGGCCGTCGCCACCCGCAGCGCGGGGGAGCTGCACGGCTGGTCCGACGCCGGGTTGTCGGTCAGCGTGGCACCGACCGGGCAGTCGCCCGACGGGATGTCGCTGTTGGTCAGGGCGATGAGCGTGGTGTCGGTCGTCGTGTCGTAGAACATGATCGTGTTGAACCCCGGCAGCTCGCCGGTGTGGCCGATCCACCCACCCGCGCAGGTGAGGGCCAGGCCGTATCCGGAGTAGTCCGAGAAGCCGGACAGCCGCTCGCGCTGCACCTCGGGCGAGAGGAGCCCGGATCCGGTCGCCTGGTGACGGGCGTAGGTCAGCAGGTCGCCCGCGGTGGAGATCAGCTCGCCGGCGGTCCATCCCCACGAGGGGTTCCACTCCGTCGCATTGGTGGGCGAGTCGGGGGTGGCGTCGTTGCCCTGCAGCGTGAAGCCCTGTGCGTGCGGCGACGGGAAGTCGGCGGTCGTACCCGGCCAAACGGTGTTCGACAGCCCGAGCGGCTCGATGATCCGCTGCCGGATCACGTCGTCGTACGACTCCCCGGTGATCTTCTCGATGACCTTGCCGATCAGCACCGTGTTCGTGTTCGAGTAGTCGAAGTCGGTGCCGGGTGCGAACGCCGGCGGCAGCGCGAGGCCGATGGCTTCGAGCTCGTCCGGCGACCAGACCCGCACCGGGTCGTCGAACAGCGACTTCTGGAAGGCCTCGTCCTTCGTGTAGCTCGACAGTCCGCTGGTCATGTTCAGCAGCATGCGCAGTGTCACCTGGTCGCCGTTCGGCACCCCGTCGAGATAGTCCGACACGGGGTCGTCGAGGCTCGCCTCGCCCTCATCGATGAGCTGCAGCAGCAGCGTGCCGGTGAAGGTCTTGCTGATCGAGCCGACGCGATGGTGCATGTCGGTCGTCATGGCCTCACCGGTCGCCGGGTCGGCCACGCCGTAGGCCTTGAGGAAGAGCCCGTCCGGAGACTGCACGCCCACGATCACGCCGGGCGCCGCGGCATCCTTCAGTCCTTGCTGCGCGGCCGCGTCGATGGCGGATGCCGCGGCCTCCGGCATCGGCGTGCTCGGCAGGTCGGCGGTGCGGGCGATGACGGCGTCCGGATCGCCGACGCACTCGGAGGCCGCCGCCGGCGTCTCCGAGCCGGTCGGTGCCGCCGAGCCGGTGGGCGACGGGCTCCCCCCGCCCGCCGCGCACCCGGCCAGCAGCAGCGAGCCGATCATCAGAGCGACGACCGCCGCGCGCCTGTTCCTCATGGTCCCCCCAGGTGTCATCAGGTGTCGTGTACAGCCTGACCCGCGGCATCCGCTCGTGCCATAGACCTGGGTCCCGCATGGCGGACCGGCGCGATCGGCTACACCGCCGCGATCGGCGATGTCGGCACGCACCTCGACGCCCCCGCGCCCGTCGCCACCGTAGGCACGACGAAGGCCCCCGCCGGAGCAGGGGCCTTCGTCGAACAGGAGGCGGATCAGTCGTCGGAGACGGTGACCGTCACGTCGATGTTGCCGCGGGTGGCGTTGGAGTACGGGCACACCTGGTGCGCGGCGTCCGCGAGGGCCTGGGCCTCGTCGTGGGCGAGTCCGGGGATGACGACCTCGAGCTCGACGGCCAGCTTGAAGCCGCCCTCGCCGTTGTCGCCGATGTGCACGCGCGAGCCGACGCTCGTGTCCTCGATCTTGACCTTCTGCGCGCGGGCGACGGCCTGCAGCGCACCGTGGAAGCAGGCCGCGTAGCCGGCGGCGAAGAAGGCCTCGGGGTTCGGCGCGCCGCCGGGGCCGCCCATCTCGGTGGGGACGCGGACGTCCGTGTTGATGATGCCGTCCTTGGTGGCGACGTGGCCGTCGCGGCCTCCGCCGGTGGCGAGTGCTTCTGCGGTGTAGATGGCTTCCATGTGGATGTCCTTCCGGGTCAGGAGGCGGTCGCCTCAGGGGTCGTGCGCAGGCCCTCGGTGAGGGTGTGCAAGGCGGAGATGAGGTTGTGGGCGGAGTCGAGGTCGAGTCCGGTGCAGGAGAAGA
>NZ_JBDFLW010000007.1:0-22985 GCF_047237905.1 Microbacterium jepli
CTCGGCGAAGATGGCGGATTCTCAGATGAAGTGGCGGACAAGTGGCGGATCCGTCATGTTCTTGAGAACGACGTCTGTAGACGGACGCGAGGCGCCGCAGGTACGGTCCTCGATTGGCCCCGCAGATTCCGCGATGTGTTTCGAGCGAGTCGCGAATTTCGCAATGTCCTGAGGACGACGGTCCGGTCGCCTGGTGCTCATAGACCGATTGAGTGTCGGTGGAACGGCGTACCCTAATTACACGTATGTAATTCCGCCAACACCACGCCGGGGGTGACGAGATGACTGATGGCTCTATGTCCGCGGATGCGGCTGGGCGTGGGGCTGACGTGGTGTGGGCCGGTCGACTGCACGTCCTCGCCTTGGATGGTGGCGGCGCGAAGGCGTTGTTCACTGCTCACGTGCTGGCCCAACTCGAGGAGGACCTCGGTGTTGTTATTGCGGACTCGTTCGACCTGATCGCCGGCACGTCTGCGGGTGGAATCATCGCGCTCGCGCTGGGCGCCGGGCTTCGTCCCGCGGAGATCGTGGAGCACTACGAGGTGCTCATCGAACAGGTCTTCCCGCATTCGCGTCGCAGTGTGTGGCGTCGTCCGCGCCAGCTGTTCCGACCGGTGTACGACGCGGACGCGCTGCGCACCGCGCTGGCCGGAGTGTTCGGCGATCTTCGTGTCGGCGACAGCGGGAAGCGTCTGGTGGTGCCGTCGTGGGATGTTCAGCGGGGCGGCGTGCACGTCTTCAAGACGCCGCATCATGATCGACTCCGACGCGATTGGCGGACGTCGATGGTGGATGCCGCGAACGCCACGGCTGCGGCCCCGCTGTACTTCCCGGCCGCACGGGTTGGTGGTCTGCGTCTGATCGATGGGGGCGTGTGGGCGAACAACCCATCGGTGGTGGCGATTGCGGAGGCGACGAGCATGCTCGGCGCGTCGATCGGCAACGTGCGTGTTCTCAACATCGGCACGATGGAGCCGGATGCCTCACATGGCAAGCATCTCGACGAGGCTGGTCTGCTCGGGTGGGCGAAGCCGGCCGCGTCGATGATTCTGAACGCGAGCAGCCGGGGCGGTCAAGGGATCGCCGAACACCTCGTCGGCAAGCAGAACTACGTACGCTTCGACGCCCCGACTCCGAGGGGTGCGTTCGCGCTTGATGCGGTGGACCGCGAGGACGTGGTCGGGTTGGCGGCGTCGGCCAGCCGGATTCTCAGCCCGACGTACCAGGCGCAATTCGCCGCGCACCGTGCCGCGGCTTACACACCTGCTTTCTCGATCCCTACCCGAACGGGATCGACATCCGAGAATCGACCGGAGGCCCACTGATGCAGCTCGCAGACCATTTCGATGTCCTTCTGAAGGACACCGTCAACCTCAGCCAGTTCAAGCTGGAAACTCTCGAGACGAGGGTGAACGCGATCTACGCGGCGCTCACCGCGGATGCCACGATCGGGGCGATGATTTCAGGAAAGACCCCGCAGGGATCGTGGGCACATCGCACGATCATCCAGCCCCAGAAGGGGAAGGAGTTCGACGCCGACTTCATGCTCGATATGGAAGAGAACCCGGACTGGTCGACCAGCCCGAAGACGTACATCGACGAGGTCTACTACGCCCTGAAGCGGCATCCGAAGTACGGGCAGATGCCCCTGACCCGGAAATGCCGTTGCGTGCGGGTCTCGTACGCGAACGACATGCACGTGGACATCGTTCCTCACGTCATCCTCTCCGGTTGGCGTGAGGTGATCGTGAACCGCGACGAGAACATCTGGGAAGACACGAACCCGCAGGGCTTTACGGACTGGATGAAGAAACAGGACCAGATCGCCGGCGGAAACCTCCGCCGCGTCATCCGCCTCATCAAGTTCCTCCGCGATCACAAGAACTCCTTCACCGGTACCAGGTCGATCCTTCTGACCACGCTGCTGGGAGAGCGCGTCAGCGAGCTCAGCAAGATGATCGACCCGTCCTGCTACAGCAACCTCCCCACCGCGCTGCGCACCATCGTCACGGATCTTGACGAGTGGCTTCAGGCTCGACCGAACCGGCCGTCGATCGCTGACCCGTCGGGATCCGGAGTGACCTTCGATCACCGGTGGTCCGACGAGACCTACTCGTACTTCCGGGACCGCATCCACGTCCACGCGGCCGAGATCGAGGACGCCTACGCCGAGCCGGATAAGGACCGCAGCGTCCAGAAGTGGCAGGCGCTGTTCGGCGATGGCTTCAAGGCGCCCGCCGGCAGCGGCCCTGCGAAGTTTGCCCCAGCCGCCCCTGCGAAGGAGACCACGACGGGGAGGTCAGGGCGCGCGGGATGACCAAGCGGAAGCAGCCGGCCTTCGCGCCCTGGCAGGTGAACCAGCTGCAGGAGCTACGGGCAGTCTCGAGAACGCGCCCTCGCGAGCTTCGGTGCGGCGCGGCGAGCGAGGGACCAGAGGGTGACGCCTGCGTTCCGATCGAGCTGAACACAGACACGATCGAGCACGTCGCGGGTGGGTTGGAGCTGCACGGCTGGGAGCCCTTCGTGCTGCGCATCCCGGCCAGCCCCTTCCACCCGCCGACCGTGGAAGTCACCCATACCCGCTTCCTCGGGTTCCCGCACGTGTTGCAGGGGCTTCGACTGTGCATCTACCTGGACCCGTCCCGGGAGTGGCACCCACAGAGCGGGGTCAGTGCCACACTGAACCGGCTCTGGTGGTGGCTTGTCGAGGCCGCCGCGGCACGATTCGATCCGTCCACGGCCATGTACCACGCCGTCGGCGGGGTGCTGCACCGCACCCCGGGCACACCGACCGTCGTGACCCGCGAGGATCTCCCGGCGCTGCGCGTGACGACCGCGACGCTGCACCGACGAACCGACGCACGGTTCGATCTCACCTGGCGTGACCGCGGCGAGGTGATCGTGCCGGTGGTGCGACTGTTCTCCGATCTGCCGTTCGGGGCGACCGAGTCGTTGGTGCCGTTGCTGTACCTGATTGACCACCCGACCGCCGACGTCGCGACACCCCGCGCGTTCGGACCGGTGCGCCGCCATGCCCCGCTCGTTCCGGCATTCACGACAATGCTGATCGCCGCTGCTCTTCGCAGCCCCGCGGACTCGCCTCAGTACTTCGTCCTCGCCGTCCCACACGGTGCGGGCGGGCCACCGCATCTGCTCTGCGGTCGGCTCACCCCCGCTGTCGCGAACGCGCTGCGCACAGTCGGCCGCAAGCGAGGAACGGCCTTGGACCTGAATCCCACCCTCCTCGACGTCGAGGTGCCGATCGAATGGTGCAACATGTCCGATGAACGAGAAGCCGTCACTACGCGCCGCGACGTGGACCGTCCCGTCAACGGGTTCGCAGGAAAGTCCGTGCACGTGTGGGGGTGTGGGGGCCTCGGATCCTGGATCGCCGAGTTCGTCGTCCGTGCAGGCGCACGAGAGATCACGATCTGCGACCCGGGAGTCGTGACCGGGGGGTTGCTGGTGCGGCAGAACTACACCGAGACGAGCATCGGCGAGACAAAGGCACGAGCCCTCGCCACGCGGCTCCGGTCGCTTCGTGACGACATCGTCGTCCATGTCGCCGACGGCGCGATCCCCGATGACCTCGTAGCCGTGCTTGGTTCGGACATCATCATCGACGCGACGGTGAGCAACGCCGTGACGAGCGTCCTTGATGCCACCGCAGATGTGGCGGAGCGTCGCGCAGTGATCGTCCAGGTCGCCACCGATGTCGCGTCCGGCACACTCGGGCTGGTCACGATCTGCCCTCCGCGCAGCGCGTCGCCGTCGACCATAGACAACCGGGCGGGCCAGGTGGTGGTAGCTGATCCGGATCTCGAGCTGTACCACGGACTGTGGCAGGAACCTCTCGCCGGAGATGAGATCGTCCCTACTCGTGGATGCTCGGTGCCGACCTTCCACGGTTCTGCCGCTGACCTCGCCGCGGTGGCAGGTGTGGCGACCAGTCTGCTCGGTGCGCACCTCGCAGCGAGCACGCCGATCGCCGGGGCGCACTTGATCGCGTTGCCACACGCCGCGTCTGGGCCTCGACACCACTTCGTTTCGCTGACCGAAACGGACCTCAGCACGGGCGTCGCCGCGTAACGAGAGAGCGGACGCGCAGACGAGGTCCAAGTCTGCGCTGTCGCTTCGGCGGAATGACGATGTCACAGCAGCTGCCGTTGGTTCGTTCTCGAGTTTGAAGCGACGGTGACAAGGAGTCGCCTCCGGTTGACGGATCTCTCTTGTCGGACATCCATCTGCAGCGATCGCACCGGCGACGTTTGCGCGGGGGTGGATGATTAGCGCCAGAGGACGGGGGCTTTCGTGTTGCGGCGTGGGGTTTGCCGGCGCCATCGCGGCAACCCACATGCGGGCGGCGGGGTCGCCGGACCCTTACGAGGCAGCGCGCTCCGTCGTCGCCTGTCGATCGGCGGCGTAGCGTCGTGCCGCTTCCCACCAGTAGTTGTCGCGGATCCGGTAGAGCAGGGTCCGCTCCCTCGGAACGCGGCCGACGAATTCGAGGAAGTGTGCGTCGCGGAGCTTGTGGATCAGTGGGTGAACGATGCTCCCCAGCAGTCCGGTCGCTTCGACGATCTGCTTGGGTGAGAAGGTTTCGCCTTCGAGTGCGGCGATCTCGATGACGACGGCGTTCATGTAGCTGTTGCCGAAGAACAGGCGGGACTCCTCCGGTGCGATCGGCTCCACTATCGTCATGCCCCGAGTTTCGCATAGGTCGCCGACGCCCGGCACCTACGCGAAGGTGATTCGGAGGCATTCTCCTTCCGGTGTTGTCTACCTGACCTACACAATTTGACTCCGTCGGATTCGAGCGTACAGTGAATGTGACATTCATTGAAACGTAGGTCACGTACTACGTAAACGGGTTGGCCACAAGTGCCATTCGGTACGACGTGACTTACGTAATTGAGTGGGATTCGTTCATGGATGGTTGCGTCGACGGGCCTCCAGGATGGCCGTATGTTCACACATCGGCCTCCCGCAAGCGGCAGTTCGGGTGAAGTTCCGCGCCGGAGAGTCGGCGGCTTGTGACGGGGCCGGAGGCGACCATCCGGATCCGCAGGTCCGATCATCGCGTCGACGTCAGCGATCTGCGCGATGTTCGTCTTCGTCAATTCGACACGGCGGTGCCGTGGCGGGAGTTTCGCTGGTATCGCAAACAACGGCACTTCTCTGGCTCCTACTGGTCGGCGACGATGGAGGCGCCGGTCGGATACGAGTCGCGACTCGAGTACGTGAACCTCCTATTGGCGGACTTCGATCCGCGGGTGGTGTGGATCCTCTCGCAGCCATTCCTGGTCGACGGCGATGACCGAGGCACCGCGCGGAGGCACGTCCCGGACTACCTGATCATTCACGCAGATGACTCGGCGTGCGTGGTCGACGTGAAGCCTGCCGAGAAACTGTCGCGACCGAAGGTTCGCGACTCTTTGGCCTGGTCCCGGCGTGTCATCGAGGGGCACGGCTGGGAATACCGGGTGCAATCCGAACCCGACCCCGTGGTGCTAGCCAACGTGCAGTTCCTCGGAGGTTACCGGCGTCGATTCCAGTTTCCGGACGCCGAGGTTGCCGCTGCGACCGAGGTTCTCCGCACTCCCCTCACCCTAGGAGAGGCGGTGCGAGTCGTGGCTCCTATTGAGGGTGATGGCAGGTTCGCGCGTTCCCTGGTCTTGCATCTGCTGTGGATGCGGCACCTGAACACCGACCTGACTCGGCCCCTGTCGACGACCAGCCTTTTGACGTCAGCTACCAGAGAGGACCAGTCGGGATGAAGAACACATGGATGGTTGCCCCGGGCGCACAGCTCGTCTACGACGGCGAGATGTGCACTGTCGCGGAGATCGGGGATGGAGCGGTCATCGTCCGCACCGCGGATGGGAGTACTCGCCGGCTGCGGATGCTCGACGTGCTGCGGCCTGCTTCCGAGGGTGGTACCGCGCACGTCCCGGGGAGACTTGCCGATGACGAAGAGTCGCAGCCGTTGATGCTGGTCTGGTCGGATGCGACCGATTCCGCCCACGCGGCCGCCCATGAGCGCGCCGATCATGTCCGCGAGGTGCTTACCGGGTACAAATCGGGAAGTCGAGAGATCGCCCGAGAGGGAGAGCCGCGCTTCGAGTTCCACCCACAACGTTCATTGGGAGAACGGCAGACCGCGAAGGCGAAGGAGCTCGGCATCGGGACGCGGACGCTGGAACGCTGGGTATCTCGCTACCGCGACACCGGCGAAGCGGGCCTGATCGACACCCGCAGGTCTCGGACGGGAGCGGCGCTGACGAACTTCGATCCGCGCTGGGTCGACGCCGCCCGGGCCGTGATCGATGAACAGGGCAATCAGTCCAAGGTGCAAAAGAAGATCATCCTTGCCCGCATCGCCGCCCGCGTCCAGCGCGTCCACGGACCCGATGTCGTGACGCTTCCGTCGACTGCCAGCGGCTACCGGGCATTGGACGAGCTCTCTCGAGGGCGAGCAACGTTCTCTGGGTCAACGAAAGCTAAACGGTCAATAGCGAACCGGCCACCCGCGCCTTACGGCCGCCTGACGGCGACCCGCCCGGGTGAGTTCGTCCTTCTGGACACCACACCGCTGAATGTGTTCGCCGTCGCACCGGTCACCGGAAAGTGGGTGTGCGCGGACCTCACCGTCGCGATCGACCTCTACTCCAGATGCATCCTCGGACTGAGACTCACGCCGGGATCCACGAAGTCCATCGACGTGTCCGGCGTCCTCGCCGAAGCGATGCAGCCCTTCGAGATCCCGAAGAGCTGGGGCACGCCAGCTCGTTGGCCGTACCACGGGCTCCCCGATGCGGTGCTCGTCGATCCCGCCCGCACCGATGTTGCCCGGTTCACTCGGGCGGGCATCCTGCCGGAGACGATCGTGATAGATCACGGCCGCCCGTTCCTGTCCGAACACGTCACCACGGCATGCGCTCGACTAGGGATCTCGATCCAGCCCGCTCGCATCTACCAGCCGACCGACAAGAGCCCCGTCGAACGGTTCTTCCGCACCCTCGACTCCCTGTTGCAGGAGCTCCCTGGCTATAAGGGCGCTGATGTGTCCGGTCGTGGCGACGACGTCGAGGCCGAGGCGGTGTATACCGTCCCGCAGTTGGAGCAGATCATCCGCGAGTGGATCGCGACGGTCTATCACCTCCGGCCGCACGATTCCCTCGTCGACCCTGGGCTGCCCGGCGTAAAGATGAGCCCCGCGCAACGGTACGACCAAGGCCTCGCCGTGGCGGGGACGATGCGGATGCCGACCGACCGGAACGTGCTCCTGGAACTGTTGCCGGTCGTGAAGCGGCAGTTCAATCACTATGGGGTGGAGATCCACAAGCTCCGCTACACCGGCGACTCGGTCGCGAAGTACCGCAACCGTGCACGGTCGATCCACCGCGACAAAGGCACGGAATGGCCGTTCGTGGTGAATCCGGACGACCTCACCAAGATCTACTTCCACGACCCGGAGGATCACACCTGGCACACCCTCGAGTGGGAGCATAAGGGCAGCTTCGACACCCCGTTCAGCTTGGACGCCTTGGAGTACGCGAAGAAGATCGCCGTTCGCCAGGGTCGGCCCTCACAGGTCGACGATGTCGCGGCGCAGTTGCTGGAGGACTGGGGAGCCGGGCGCGGGTTGACCCCATCAGCGCGGCGGATGAGTGCCCGCATGGCCGCCCAGCTGAATGAGCGGGAGCCCGACCCGGACGGGGTGTGGTCGCTGCGCACGGTCCAGCGCCTCCTTGACGCCGAACTGTCGAGCTCCTCTGATCTCGCCACTGAGCTCATCGGCCCTGTGCAGGACCCCGGTCGTCGGGTCGCTTCGCCGGACACCGGCGACGACGACGATGAGGACGACATCGACGAACCCACCATCCGTGGGGACTATCACTTCGAGCCGATGGAGATGCTCCGATGACGTCGCCAAGTGCGCAAACGCAGCTGCCGCCCCGTCAGCGCAGCCTGTCCACCTACGAGGGTTGGACGGACTTCGCTGAACGTCCACCCCGCACTCGCCCGGAGCAGCTCACCCTCCCACAGCTGGATTCGTTACCGGCTCGCGAACGCGCAGCGTACGACCTGGAGCGGAGGTCGTGGCATGCGAACATCCTGCTGCGCACACGGCAGGTGGAGGACATCGAACTGCAACTTTCGGACATCGTTGACTCGAACCTGCAGGACTCCGACCGTGTGAAGTCCGCCGCGGCGATCGACGCGCCGCCGGCGCTGGGGAAGTCGACGGTGGTGAACAACTTCGGCCGTCTCTTTCATCAGCAGCGTCTCGCGGAGGCTGGGGAGTGGTTGGATCCGGAGGGGGATGTGCGGCACCTGCCGGTGTGTCATGTGACGTTGACGGGGCGCCCGACGATCAAGGGTCTACACATGATGATCCTCGGCTTCTACGCCCACCCGGCCACGGCCGGGATCCTGCATCGGGCGATGGCGGGGAGGGATCTGGCGCGGGCCGCGGCCGAGTGCATCGAACGGCACGACACGCGCCTGGTCATCGTCGATGACCTGCACTTCCTGAACATGCGCACCCGTGACGGGGTCGAGGTCGCGAACCAGCTGAAGTGGCTCGCCAACGAATACAACGCGACGTTCCTTTTCGCGGGCGTCGCACTCAGGGAGCGGGGCCTCATTGGTGAGGGCCATACCGGGAAGGACGCGGCGATGGCGCAGACCTTCCGACGATGGACCGTCCTGAGCCTGGACCCGTACTCCTTACGTAACGCTCACACCCGCACCGAGTGGAGCCGGCTGCTCTGGCATCTCGAGCAGTCACTCGTTCTCGCGGATGCCCGCGACGGGATGCTCGTGGATCTGTCGCGGTACCTGTTTGCCCGCACGACCGGCAACATCGGCTCGCTCATGGACCTCATCCGCCGTGGTGCGTCTCGGGCGATCCGGACCGGGCATGAGTGTCTTGACCGGGAGCTGTTCGACGACATCCGTATCGACGAGGGCGCCGAGACGGAGCGTGGGGAGCTGGAAGCCAAACACGAGCAGCAGGAGCGCACCCAGCGAGACCGACGTCGAAAGAGGCACCTCGACCAGTCCGACCAGTCGGATGAGCCCGAACGGCCGGCCGCGTGATGCGCGCCGCCGGACGCGTCGACGAGGTTCGGGTTCTTCCGTTCCGTGTGCGCCCGTTGCCGGATGAGCCGTTCGATTCCTGGTTGGAGACGATGGCGGCGACGTACCAGTCGAGCATCAGCGAGATGGGTTGCGCTCTGGGCCTCATTGAACAGCACGACGGGGTTGCCGTATCGGCGACGTCATGGATGGCCAACGGGTGGGCGACACAACTGAGCGAATTGCAGGCGACCCGGCTGCAGGCGGCGACCGGGATCCGCGCCGAGCAGTTCCAGGAGATGACCAGGATGCGTTTCGCGCAGCACGCGATCCGCTACACCCGTCAGGGACGGGTCAGTCCGCGGTGCCCGGCCGGTGGCACCGGGGGCAGGTACTGCCCGGAGTGTCTCGCCGACTCGGATGGCAGGTGGCGGATGTCGTGGCAGTTTCCGTTCGGGTTCGCCTGCCACCGCCACCGGCGCGTCCTCGACGACACCTGCCCGGTGTGTGACCGGCCGCCGCGCCGGGTCGGGCACCCCCTCGCACTCATCCCCGTCCCCGGTCAGTGCCACAACCCGATCGACGGCGCGGGCACCGGTCCGCAATCCAGTCGATGTCGCGGCGATCTCGCCTCCGGCGCGGCCGTTGTTGACGCCCCGCCCTCGGTACTTGCCGCGCAGCGGCGGCTCATGCAGATCGTGTCGTCAGGGCAGGCCCGTTTCGGAATCTACGAGCATGCCCCACAGCCTGCGCTGTCGGTCCTCGAGGACGTGCGACTTCTCGCACGCATTGCCCGCACCACTTTCGGCATCCATGGTTCCATCCCCGACGGAGTCATCCCACCAGACCTGATCGATCTGTCCGCGCAGTCCGCCGCGACCTCAACGTCGGACATTGGAGACACGGCGCTGGATGCGGCGATCGGCAACGCGGCCGCGATCGCCGTGCTGGAGAACCCCGACGCGATCACGGAACTACTGCGGGGTCGTCTCGCCGTGAGCACCTCGCACACGATGCACACCCCACAGATGCAAACCCTCATCGCGGCTTCCTTCGGCCGGAAGCGGCGGCCCACCGTGTTCCTCCAGTCCGCGCCGATCAGCGGGCACGACCCCGCGGAGCGCGCACGCAAAGTGCCCGCACAGATCTGGGACGACTGGATGAAGCAGCACGCGGCGCATCGCATTGACCCTGAAATCGTCGCGTCAGCGCTATCCGCCGCCGTCGTCTTCACCGGAACCCGCCTCACTCACGCCGCGGCGCTTGCCCTGGTGGATCCGGGTGCTCCCTCCCGGCGGGTGACGAACGTGATGCGCGAGCTGGGCCGCCGCGAACACGAGACCGGCACGCTGCGAGCCATCCTCCGCCTCGCCGCCTACCTCGACACCCACGACGTCCCCGTCGACTACGCGCGCCGCCGCGCGCTCGACTACACCGACCTGCTGCCCGAGAAGCAGTGGGTACAGCTCTGCTGGCGGTTGAACGTGCAACCCGGCGGCGGGGCACGCTGGCGAAACGCCCGTGCTCTCCTCCACCGCATGCTCACGGGCAGCACGATCCGCATGGTTCCCGCCGGGTGGCAGAGCTCGGGAGTGACCTCGCACTCGGTCATAGCGTTCGATCGGAGCCTGCCTGATCATGTGCGGGCAGAGCTTGAGATCGCGGGTCGCGAGTTCCTCGCGGCGCGTCTGATCGACGAGCCGCTCACGTGGACACCACCCCTCGATGAACCAGTGGACGCCTCGTCGGAGTCGCGGGCTTCGCCGCCCTGGGTACCGGCGCGTGCCGCGCGCGCAGAACTCGCTGTCGTCCTCCCCATTGCCGATCTCGCCCGCGCATACGACGCGGGCGGCACCACGTACGAGATCGCCCGCGAGGCGGGGGTGTCCCGCCAGACGGTCTCCCGCGCTCTCTCGGAGCTCGGTGTCGTCACACGGCGTGGACGAAAGCCATCGATCAGCATCGACGGCGCATGGCTCCGCGATCAGTACGAAGGTCACCACCGGACGATCCGGCAGCTCGCGGACCTCGCCGGCTGCAGCGCGAGCACGATCGCCCGTCGGCTCCGCGGCGCAGGAGTCGCGCTTCGCCCACGCGGAGGTGGCCACGATGTCCGCGCACCCATCCACACGACCACACCTGAAGTGACATCCGGGCGAGTGATCACCGGGCTGACCCAGTAACGAGCGAAGCGGCCAAGACCTGGTGCTCGTCGAGGAGTAGTGAGAGGCTTGCCGGTTCGACACTCGACAAAAGGGGGACAGCAATGACCGAAGAGAGCGACGCCATTCTCGCCGCGATCAGGGAGGAGATCGCCGAGAACACCGCCGACGCTCCGACCGTCGCCGGGCTGTACAAGATGCCGTGCGGGGAGTGTTTCGTGGACTACTGGATCGGCCCTGACGGCGCGGAGCACTGGGCCGTCCCAGGCGACCCCGCCTCGTACACGCGGAGGACCATCGCGATCGCCCGTCACGGCGACGCGGGGTGGCAGAGGATGTACACGTTGGCCGAAGCCAGCGAGCTGCTCGGCACGGACGGCGGACGCTCAACCGAAGACCCTTCGCGTGAGTGAGGGCATCGCCTCACGCTCTTGCCGAGTTGATGGGAGGAGACCGCATGCCTGAAGGAAACAGACCGCTGTTCGGGGAAGACGCCGCCGCTGTTGGCCGTGCTCTTGTCAGCTCGAGGTGGAGCACGATACCGAGACCGTTCGCGACGCGCTCCACCCGATCTGGGTCGACGATGTGATTGATGCGTGGCTTGCGGGGAGGAACGCCTTCCTCGACGGCGCGCGGCCCGTCGATCTCTTAGCAGCCAACGACCTGGCCCAGGTCATGGATGCCCTCCGTCAGGAGATCCAGGGAGGCTACCGGTGACCGAATCGTCCGCTACCCGACGTTCGACTTCGACCAGGTCGATTTCGTCACCTCCGACACCCACTTCGGTCACGCCCGGATCAGCGAGCTTGCCGGCCGCCCGTTCCGCAGCGTCGAGGAGATGGATGCCGAACTGGTCCGCCGGTGGAACGAAGCTGTCGGGCCGTATGATGTTGTCCTTCATCTCGGTGATGTCGCTTTGGGATCCATCCAGCACTCCCTTCCGCTGATCGCTGTTCTGCACGGTCGACGGTTCCTCGTTCCTGGCAACCACGATCGCGTGTCGACGGCGACCCAGAGTCGGTCCGCGATCGAGCGATTCACTCCGCTGCATGAGGACGCCGGATGGAACATCCTGCGGGAGGTGATCGAGGGGCTCCGAGGGGGGCGTCGTTTGATCGCGTCGCACTACGCCTACCGGGGAGACTCCCAAGATGTCGACCGGCATGTCTCCCATCGACCCGTCGATGACGGGACTCCGCTGATCCACGGACACACCCATTCCCGCGAGAACGGGCCGGACGGCAACCAGTTCCACGTCGGCGTCGATGCCTTTGGGTATGCCCCTGTCCCGTTCGAGCTCATCGATGCATGGCTTGCGGACCTGCAGTCGGAAGAAGGCGAGATGGCCGCGATAGTGCGAGATCGAAGCGCGCTATTGGAGGCTGCGCCGTTATCGGAGGTTGCGGAACGGTTCGGGGTGGATCTCGGAGGGCTGTGACTCCGATGAAGTACCGATCCTTCACCCGACTCGAGTGAAGGATCAGGTGTCGAGGAAATCCCATTCGCTTCCGAGGACCCACCGCGCCGCTGACATCTTGCCGTGCAACATGCCGAGCTCGAAGTCTGTGTAGGGTCCGAGCATCCCAGGATCTAGGTACTTCGCTTCCACGCGTGCACGGCCCGGCCCTGCGACCCGCCGGTTGTGTTCGAGTCGCTCCGCGTCGCCGGCATCTTCAAGCTGGTAGTCGCGCTGCAATGAGCGGTGGTACCAGATGCGGTCAAAGAACTCTTGGTCTGCGGCGACGATCTCATCCAGTCGCCGTGGCTCTTCCTGAAAGTCGTTGTCGAGGAAGAGTTCTTCCAGTTCCTCCCCGAACACGTCCCGCAGCAACGCATCGAGCCCGTCGACGCCGAGGGCGTACCGAGAGTCGGGTGCGGCAAAGAACGCGGCGATGTCGGGGTGCGGCTCTCGTTTGTCCCCGTTGGCTTGGGAGAAGTCTTCGCTGTTGCTGGTGACGAAAGCATGCGGATGGGCGGCAAGGTCCACGTCGATGGTCGCGGATCCGTATAACTCAATGAGAACGGCGTCGGCCACACTGTTCCGACCACGATGGAAAGGCGCAGATTTCGCGAGGCCTCGCTCGATGACTCGTCGCTCCTCCTCTTCGGCGGTCGTTAGGGTACGACCCGCTTCCAGGAGGTCGCGGATCTCGGTGAAGTTCTTCGTGGTCATCGCTCCGACGAGAGGCAGGTGCCTTGAGAGGTCTTCGATGACCGAGATGGCGTGGGCATCATCATCCCCGCCGTAGTCGAGAAGGTCCTGCCGGATCAGCTTGAAGCGCTGGGTGACGCTGGCGGTCATGGCTGCCTCGACTCGTTCGCGGTTGCGGTCGTACTCATCAAGCACCACGGGAGGGACGAGGAGCTGGATCGAGCCTTGGTGGATCAGCACGCGGAGGGCGACTATCCAACGCTGCCCATCACGTCGTCGCGCGAGGTCAAGCCAGGTCGAGGTATCGACGAGGAGGTGGAGCATGTAGTCACCTTCGGGGAACCGGACGAGGGCGCTCGTCTGTGTCCTGGGTCTTAGGACAGTGGGATGGATGCGTAGGAGCCTTCGAAGAGTTTCACGCCGCTCTCGGCTGCCCACACCTGGAGGCAGTAGAGCCGCCAGTACTGCACCCACTGCGGGTGGTGGGGGGCGAGGTAGGTGACGTCGAGTCCGAGGCCGGCGGCGCTTTCGTGGGAGATCATCTGACCGTGCGAGTGCCACCGCTTCGTGTTGCTGAGTTGCTTCGCGATCTCTGCGGCTTGTTCCTCGTCCTTGATCATGGCCTGCTTGAGGAGGTCCTCCGCGATCGCGCGTGAGCGGGTGGTGATGCGTTCGAGTTTGCGGACGGTTGCGGGTTCCATCTTGTCGAGCATGAGCCGCGCGACCGGATCATCAGGATCTTTCTTCAGGTTGTCGGCGTGTGTTTTGAACGCGTCGAGATAGCTCTGCGCGGAGAGAGTTTGAACGTGCCCGTTCGAGTCGGGGAGGTCGACTTGCGGGTCGATCGCGCCGAGTTCGGAGGAGTCGGACATGACGATCGTGTCGCCGCCGAGAGCGATGAGGGTCGCGGCGCTTTTGGCGAAGTCGGGGACGATGACCCGTAGCGAGGCGTCACCGACGCGTTTGCGGATCAGGGTGATGAGTTTCTCGGCGGCGTCGATGTCCCCGCCAGGGGAGTGCAGAAGGAGGTCGACCGCGGTGCCGGGGGTGATGTTGTGGAGAAGGTCGACCATGCCCACAACGTCGATGCGGTGGATCTGTGATGTCGGGGAGACGTAGCAGATCAACGTCCGGCCGGTGCTGGCTTCGATCTCTCTGATAAGCGCCTGCCGTGCGTAGCGGGCGGCATTCATCGCCTCATACAGCGGGGTCCTTGAGGGTGCCTTGGGGGCAGGGGTTGGCTGTGCCTGCGGTGACGGGGTGGGAACGTAGGTGGGAGCAGCGATCGGCGGTGGATTCGTGTCTGGCGTGTTCTCGGTTGCCGGCGGCGGGGTGTGGGGCGAGGTCATGGCCGTTCCGTTCGGTCGATCCATCGGACGCGGCCGTTCCGGAGGATGTAGTGGCAGTGGCCGACGTGGCTTCGTTCGTCGACGCTGGGGTGAAGAGTGAGGGGGTATTCGCTCGGGATCCGCCAGTACGGGCGGTTCTCGCGGTCGAGGTTGAGCATGACACGATGCCCCCGGTTGCAGGGGCATTCGAAGACCAGCCACTTCTGCCGCGTGGCGGTCCCGACGATGGTCGCGGTGCGTCGCGGCAGGTGATCGGGCACGTCACTGACGGATGCCGCGTGATGTGTGACTTTCCATCGGCGCCAGTAGCGGAGGCGGTTCAGGAGGCCCAATTCAACCCCAGGAACATGTCGTCGTCGGTGCCCACGCGGGGGTTCGTGGGGTCGCAATAGTGGTGCGTGTGCGGTTCCTCGGTGTTGACGCGGGAGGCTCGGTCGTGGACGTACAGGATTTGTTCCGAGGGGGTCGGTGTTTCGCCGTAGCCAACGAGCCGTTCGATGAGTTCGCTGACTGCCGTCGCGGCGACGAGGGTGGTGAAGGTGACCACCGCGGGCTCCACGCCCGGTAGTGCCGGTGCGTATCCTTCCTGCTCGAGGCGGGTCTGCTCTTCGGCGGAGCGCACTTCCGCTTCGGCGCGGGCGAAATCGATTCGATCCCGGCAGACCAGGCATGCCGTTCCGGGGTGGATCACGGTCACGCGGCCGAAGATTCCGGAGATGATGTCGTTCGCGTCGGAGTCGATCTGCACACCGCAGTCGATAAGCGGCGTCAGATAGTAGTACGGGAGCCTGGAAAGCCGCAGACGCCCCGCGTTGTCATCGGTGCAGCCGAACACCACATCCGCTCCGCGCAGGGCCTCCGCCACCGATTGGGTGGTCACGGATCCGCGGATGCGGGTCACGTTGACTCCTGGGGTGATGCGCTCGAGGTGATCACCGAGGACATCGACTTTCGGGCGCCCCACGTCGGAGGGGGTGGACCCGTACACGCGCGTGAGGTTGGATTCGGAGAGATCCTTCGGATCGATGAGGATGAATCTGCGCACCCCGAGGCGTGCGAGCTGCTCCGCCGTCGAGGAGCCTGTTCCGCCGGCGCCAACGATCCCCACGGTGATGCCGCTGATGGTGTCCTGGATCTGATGACCGAACGCCCGGATGTTGCGGTCGAACAGGTCGTAGGAGACGTGGCGCTCACTGTCGTGAGCGGCGCGGAAGATCCACTGGGCTCCGATGACGCTGAGCTGACTGATGGGACCTGTCACCGCTCCCTCGACGGCCCCAGAGAAGGTGAGCGCGTGGGCGTCGTGGCTGACGATGAGGAAGCCGTAGTGGTCCGACTCGGAGCGGTCTGCGAACAACTCTGTGAGCTGGCTGTTGACGAGATGGTCATGACGGCTGGGACGCGGAACGGAACCGTTCCCCGGGTGGCTGTGCACCCAGATCGGCACCGTGCCCGTCGAGCGCGCCCGCTTCAGGGCATGCACGTACCCGTCGGATGTGACCTGCAGGGACTGGCTTGTGCGGACTTCGTACGCCTCTTCCGGCACGGGGATCAGCTCGGTGCCGATCAGAACCGACCTGTCACTGTCGATCCGTACGAGACGTGCGAGCAGGACCGCGCCAGTCTCGACCGGGTCGGTGGCCATCGCGAGCAACTCGTTGTGCAAGGGCTGATTGAGCCGGAGGGTGATGCTCATGCGGCGGCGCTGCCCAACTCGGTGCGCAGCAGCCGTACGTAGCTTTCCAGCCCGTCGATGCCGGAACGCCACGCTGCCGCGTCGAGGTGCCGGGACCAGCGCTGCCACACCCGCCCATCGTGGGTCTCGATGGACTCCGTCGCAGGGATGACACCGCCGTCAAGAGGCACGAGGTGGGGGATGACCCACCACATGTCCGGGGCGGTATCGGGGTAGCTGGCCGACAGCCGGAACAACACACTCGCGGTTCCCGCGTTCAGCCCTTCGGGCAGCGGGAAGTCGATGAGCTCGACGTTGAGCATGCCGGTGCCGTCGTCGAAGACCCGGTAGATGATCCCGGCGCGGTCGAGGTACTCCCGGTCAGCCTCGGGGAGCTTCACAGTTCGCTCCCATCGCCGGGATTGATGCGGCCAGGGGCGGTGAAGAATCGGGTGCCGTCCTGCAGGCGCACGACATCCTCGTCCTGCACCTTCACGTCTCGCTTGTCCGGCACGTCGCGCCACAGGTCACGGTCGGCCGCGACATCGGGGCTGGGCAGCACCCGAAGCTCGGCTCCGGTCATCTTGCGCTGGAACACCTCGTACTCGAGGCGGTCGATCTTGATGGTGATCCCGTCGATCTCGGTGAAGAAGCGCATCCCGTCGATGAGGTCGATAGGGGCGGTGTCGGCGAGGAGTTCGTCCTGAGCGTCATCGATGTCGAGCCAGACGTCCTTCCCGGCGGGGACCGGCGGGTGGGTCAGAGCACGGAGCGTGCTGACAGGGGTCGGGCCGGGCGCGATCTTGTAGGGCTTCGCGTCGATGTAGATCGTGATCTTGGCAGGGCGGTCGCGCAGGGTGTCGGTGTCCATGAGGTGGACTCCTCTCGTGTAGGTGATACCAAGATACCACACCACCAAGATGGTTGACTGGCGCGACGGTTAGATGGCAAACTGTAGGTATGTCAGCACAGAAGGCAATGACAATCAGGCTGTCCGCCGAGCAGGCGGACCAACTCGAAACAGTGGCCAGCGTGGAGAACCAGCCGGTATCGGAGGTCATCCGCGCCGCAATCGCCACTCACATCGAGACCGTCACCAACGACGCACAATTCCAGGAAGGTCTGCGCGAACGCATCGAACGCGCTAAGGGACTACTCCGGTAAGCACCATCCCACCAATGACCAAGCACGGCCGGGTGATCAAACCCGGCCGTGCTTCATGTTTGGTCCTGGTGGGCCGTTATGCCGCCGGGTACGTTTGTATCGGTGATCGAAAGGTGCGGCTGATGCTCGGATACGACGCGCACGTACACGAGACCTGCTCCGACGTCAGCGCAGAGGACCTCCAGCGAATCGGCACGCTCCCATATGCGGAGCGAATGAGCTACTTCGGCACCCTGACATCCCAGAAGGTCGTGCACATTCCCTACCGAACCTGGGTCGATCATCTGCTCGCCGCGTCCGAGCAAGGGCGGGCCTGGATGCTGCAAGACGGCGGCTACCCGTACCTCTTCCACGCGCCGGGGGCAGAGATCAAGGCGAACTTCGCTTCGGCTGAAGTGGTGGCTATCTCGGCCTTGGAAGACACAACCTTGTATCTCGTCGAGGCGTGGGATCAGAGCTGAGTAGAAGCGCGGAGACCTGCGCGCTTCCGGCTTCGCCCGACCCGGTAAAGAACCGTGGGATCGAGGCCTTCTCCGCCATCTTTACCGGGAACTACACCTAGTTGTTGATGTGGGTTCCGGGGGAAATCGGTGTGGTCTGAGCCAGGCCGATAGCTGTCATACGGACTAGGCCCCGGCGAACACAGATAGCGAACGAGGTTGAAGACATGCCATGGGACGGGTTTCCTAGAGAGGTAGGCGGCCGCGTGCGGACCGTTGAGCAGGTGCTCCAGGAGGAACTCATACCCGACGCCGTCGCCGTTCACGTCAACCTGAAATCGGGAACCGCTTACGCAGTAGTGCCCGCAGGCATCATCTGGGGAGCCGCACCGATCGCTTTCGACCTCATCCACGCCTGTCCCCGACTATTCGATGAAGTCGTCGACGTTGTCTGGCGTTACCAGTTCAACGGGCTGCAACACCTCACGATCCGTTGTGTTGTCGAACTGCAGATCGTCGCCGGCAAGTATTTGCGCTGCCAGATCGACCGACAAAGCTCCCATGTCTCGGGGCGATTGGGCGACGGTAGCGGACATGCTGCCGTCTTTGACTGCCGCGAGTGCTTCCGGGTCGGCGTTGAAGCCGACGGTGACGATGTCTTTGACGGGGTCCAAACCGGCGTCGGCTATTGCGTTGGTGGCGGCTACGGCGAGGTTGTCGTTGCAGGCGAAAACCCCAGAGACATCGGGGTCTTTCGCGAGGGCGTCTTTCATCACCTGATAGGCATCTTCGGCGCTGTTGTTGCCAGATAATTCCGTGACTACGGTGTAGCCGAGCTTCTCAATCTCGGTGCGGAAGCCGTCGTTTCGACGAGCGGCGTAGATTGCGGATGGCTCGCAGGTTATGGATACCACCTTCTTGGTGGGCAGAGCCAGTGCTTCGATCTGCTCGGCCATGTAGTCCGCTGCGAGTACACCACCCTGCTCGTTGTCGGAAATAATGAGCGCATCGTATGGCGTGCCGCCGCCGCCAATGTCGTCCACGATCACGGGGATGCTGAGCTCCTTTGCTTTTGCGACGATTGGCCCGAGCGCGTCCGGCTTGAACGGGCTGATGATCAACACATCGACACCCTGATCGAGTAGCGCCTGAGCGCCTGTGACCATTTCACTTTCGTCACTTTTCTCGTCATGCAGGACGTACTTCCAGCCCCGAGCGTCAATCGCGTCATGGGTGCCCTTCTCCATCTGCTGGAAAAACTCGTACTGCATGTCGTACACCGAAAACCCGATCGTGATGTCGTCCCGGGCAGCCCCGTCTTCAGGGCCGGCGTCCGCGGCGGTGCAGCCAGATGCAGCGAGCATCGCCGCCGCTGCGACTACCGCAGCTACACACCCGCGTGTTGTGCGTTGCATGGTTCCTTCTTTCTCTTTCACGTGACCGATCGGTCACGAGGGTTAGCGGTGAGGCGGTTGCCCCGACTACGGTGTGGCCGCCCGCCGTTGTCACGGGCGACTGTGCGTAGACCATCGATCGCGAGGGCCGCGATGAGTACTATGCCCAGGACAATTCGCTGCGAGGATGCCTCGACGCCAAGGCCAACCATGAGGTCGTTGAGAGTGGCAATTAAAAGCACTGCACTGAAGGTGCCCAGCAGCGATCCACGGCCTCCCTGCAGGCTTGCTCCACCGAGTACGGCCGCCGTGATGACGCGGAGCTCGAAACCGTCTTGGGTTGCTCCGTCCGCGGTCCAAACACGGGTGACGTAGGCGAGCACGGCGATGCCGACTGAGAGGCCGAGCAACACGAACACCACGACCCCCGTCCGTGCCTCTGAGATACCGCTATAACGGGCGGCGACGGGCGCCGAACCGAACGCGGTGATGCGACGCCCAGTCGCCGTGCGCCGCAGCAGGACCCATGACAGTGCGAATACGGCCACCATAAGCACGAAGGGCATAGGCACGAGCGCGAGATTTGCGCTGCCGAGGGCGGCGAACGGCGACCCTGACTCCGAGTACGGGAGTGTGGCAGGGCCGTTCGCAGTGAGAACGTAGGCGATCCCTCGGAAGATGAACAGCGTTGCGAGGGTAGCGACAAACGCCGGGATGCGCAGCAGAACGACCAGTCCGGCATTGACGAGTCCACAGGCGACTCCGGCGGCGAGGGCAGCTCCTACAGCGAGTCCCATCCCACCGATGCCGTAGGCGAACAGGGTTACGACGCTCACTAGTGCTAGCTGAGCTCCTACCGATAGATCGAACGAGCCACTAATGATGGCTATCGTCATCGCGCAGGCGACGATGCCCAGGTATGCACTTTCTCGTAAGATGGATTGCACATTCGACAGGCTGAGGAAGCCTGGGGAAATGATCGAGGCGATCGCGATCAGCGCCACGAGGACGAGGGGGATACCCCAATTGCTCCACATTTTGCCCCAGGAAGACACGTTCATCGTCGGGTCCCTGCTTGCATGCGCCGAATGCCCTGAATCGCTAGAGCGGAGGCCAGCACTACTCCGACTGAGATTCGCTGATACGCAGGTGGCACATTTAGCAGGTTCAGTCCGTTGTGCATCGTCGCGATGAGCAGAACTCCTAGGACAGTGCCGATCATTGAAGCTCGTCCTCCTAGCAGGCTGGTGCCACCGATCACGACGACAGTTATTGCCTCGAGTTCAAAGCCGACTCCGAGTTGACCAGATCCCTTCTGCAGCTGGGCTGAGATCTGAATTCCCCAGATCGCGGCGGAAACGCCGAGTAGCACGTAGACGGCGAAGCGAATGCGCTCGACAGGCAGCCCGGCGAGACGAGCTGCTGCGCGGTTGCTCCCGACGGCGGCCACCCACCGCCCAAACCGGGTGCGGTCGGCTGTCCAGACGAACACGACTACGGCGAGAAGCGCAAGAAGAATCGGTAGCGGGACTCCGAGGGGGCGACCGGCGGCCAGATACTTCAGCGTGGCGTCTCCGACTATCACTTCTCGGCCCCCGGTATATGACTGGGCTATCCCACGCACGATTACGAGCGTCGCGAGCGTGGCGATGAATGGGGTCACGCCGAGCCTCGTGACAATGAGCCCGTTGCCGGCGCCAATAGCCGCGCCGGTTAGGAGTCCGGCGAGAAGTGCGAGTCCCGTGGGGAAGCCATCCACGATCAGAGTGCAAACTACTACCCCGACTAGCGCGACAGCCGATCCGACCGATAAGTCGAAGTCGCCCATTGTGATGCAAAAGGTCATCGCAAGTGCCGGGATCATGATGATCGACGCCGAGAGCAGGATGTTCTCGATGTTCGCACCGGACAGAAATCGTGGCGTCGCGAGAGCCAGCGTGACGACAAGCACGGCCAACGGCACTAGCAGTGGTGCTCGGCGGAGGGCGCGAACAACCCGTCCGCTGACATTGCAAAGGGACGCGGACTGCGTCGCCGCAGTCATGCCGCTAGCCCAATCCGTTGCGCCGTTGTTGCGCAGGCGATCACGTTCTCTTCTGTTCGATCAGCACCGGCAAGGCGACCAACAATCTCACCGCGCGACAGGACGACGATTCGGTCACTCAACTGAATCAACTCTGGCAAATCACTGCTGACGATGAGCACGCTCACTCGGGGCTTGACCCCTGATCTTGGACACGCTGATTCCAGCACGATGCTGGGGAAGCGAGAATCTGAGGGATGGCAAGGAAGAACTACACGGACGAGTTCCGGCAGCGTGCGGTGGATTTGTACGAGTCCACGCCGGGCGCGACGCTGAAAGCGATCGCGGCCGATTTGGGGATCTCCCGTGGTGCGTTGAAGGAATGGGTCGACAAGCTCGGATCCGGGACCGCTGCGGCCGGTTCGGTGTCGCCGCCGGTGTCGGTGCGGTCGGAGTCGCAGGCGGCGAGGATCATCCGGTTGGAAGCCGAGTTAGCGGTCTCGAGAGCGGAGCAGGTCAAGCTCGAGACGGAGCGGGACATCCTCCGTCAGGCGGCGAAGTATTTCGCTGCGGAGACGAACTGGTGAACCGCTTCCAGTTCGTCGAGGACCACAAGGACGCCTACGGCGTGAAGCGGTTGTGTGAGGTCATCGAGATCGCGAGGTCGTCGTTCTACGCGTGGCTGGCCGCAGCCCCGGGACGGGCCGCGCGAGCCGCGGACGACGCCCGGTTGGCGGCACGGATCCGGGTGCTGCAGGACCCCGCGCAGGGTGGTGACCGCGCCTACGGGGCACCGAGGATCACTGCCGACCTCAACGACGGCGTCCCCGCCGCCGGGCGGGTGAATCATAAGCGGGTCGCTCGGGTGATGCGGGAACACGCGCTCGCGGGGATCCGACTGCGCCGCCGGGTGAAGACCACGATCCCGGACCAGTCCGGACGGAAGTTCCTCGACCTGATCGGGCGGGACTTCAGCACCGGGGAGCCGAACCGCAGGTATGTCGGCGATATCACCTACCTCCCCATCGCGGACGGCAGCAACCTGTATCTGGCGACCTGCATCGACCTCGGGTCGCGCAAGCTCGCCGGCTGGCAGGTCGCCGACCACATGCGCACCGAACTCGTCGAAGGCGCTCTCCGCGGCGCGCAGCGCGACCGCGGATCGCTGGCCGGCGCAGTGTTCCACAGCGACCACGGCTCGGTCTACGCGTCGAAAGCCTACGCAGCACTCTGCGAGCAGCTCAAGGTGACCCAGTCCATGGGCGCGGTGGGCACGAGCGCCGACAACTCGCTGGCCGAGAGCTTCAACGCCGCGCTCAAACGCGAGCTCCTCCAAGGCGCGTCGGCGTTCCCCGATCAAGCCACCGCCTACCGGGCCGTGTTCCGGTGGACGAACCGATACAACACGCGCCGACGCCACTCCGCGATCGGCCAGATCACCCCGAACAGCTACGAGAACACCTACGCGGCCGCGAGATCAGCTACCCTCACGGAAGCGGCATAACCGAAATGACACCGTGTCCACGATCCGGGGTCAAGGCC